>CALFWI010000077.1 GCA_937928615.1 uncultured Saprospiraceae bacterium
GCGGATTTTTTTCCTTAGAACATAAAGGCGAATAGTTTATAAATGATTCTTTAGCATTTTATGAACTGATTATTGTAGTATACATTCATAAAATAGTAAATTATTCACTATATCTAATACGTCAAAATCCGTCCGCTATCCATTAAATCCGTGTAAATCCTCCTAGAACGTCAAAAAAATACTAGCCTTTGAAATACTATTTTAAGGTACAATATAAAATAGTGAATTTTCACCACCTCTAATACGTCAAAATCCGTCCGCTATCCGTTAAATCCGTGTAAATCCGTTGTCCATCCTCCTAGAACGTCAAAAAAATAGCCTTTGAAGTATTACTTTACCTTACAATACAAAATGCTCAATCGGCATTTAAAAGAATTTGGATTGCCGCCGATTGTTGGTTATTTATTAGCCATAATTCTCTTTGCAGGCATATCTGTTTTTTTATTTTACAAAACGGAATATGCCGCTTATATCTATCCATTTTTTGCCCTATCGAGTCTTAGTTTATTAAGCGAAACAAAGCGGAATGATTTTTTAAAAGCCTGTTTTATAGACAAAGATTATTGGGCAGTCCGGTTGATGGAGAATCTATTAATGACACTTCCTTTTGTACTCTTTTTAGGGTATCAACAACAATGGTTGATAGGGCTGGGTTTATTAATAATTGGAGGATTGATGGCACGTTTTCAAATTAATCATCAATTAAATTATACGATACCGACGCCATTTTATAAATATCCTTTTGAATTTACCGTTGGATTTAGGACGAGTATAGCGATGTTTTTATTTGCTTATTTTTTGACGATTATGTCTATTTCAGTTGGCAATTTTAATTTAGGTGCTTTTGCACTCTTACTCATCTTTCTGACAAGTTGCTCTTTTTACGCCTTGCCAGATAGTCAATTTTATGTGTGGATATTTTCATCGACGGCTAAGGCATTTTTATTGGATAAAATAAAAATTGCTTTGTTTTATGTCACTTTATTGGCTTTGCCCATTCTGCTTAGTTTAGGGTATTGTTTTCCAGAAAAAATAAAATTGCTTTTAGCATTTCAAGGGGTAGGATTTATTTATCTATGCACGATTGTTCTAGCGAAATATGCCGCATTTCCAAGAGCGATGAATTTACCAGAAACGCTATTTATTGTCGCATCCGTTTTCTTTCCCCCTTTTTTATTATTTACCGTTCCTTTTTTTACTAAAAAAGCGACTAAAAAATTATCGTCTGTTCTTTCTAAAAACCTAATGTCTCCCCAATCACTAGTCTCTAATCACCAATCACCAACACAATGATTCAAATTCAACAATTATCCAAATCTTTTGGTGCGAAACAAGTACTCAAAAACATTAATATTCGTTTTGAAAAAGGGAAGGTTTATGGCATTGTCGGTGCAAATGGGGCTGGGAAGACTACGCTATTTCGTTGTATGGCGGGATTAGAAACACATGAAGGACTAGTCCGCAGTGAACTAGAACCCTTAAAAAATCATTTAGGTTTTTTACCAACAAATCCTTATTTCTTTCCTAAAATTACGGGACAGGAATATCTACAATTATTTTGTAATGCTCGAAAAATCCCCCTTACTAATTTTGCCCCAAAAAACATCTTTAAGTTACCTTTGAATCAATATGCGATTACCTATTCTACGGGGATGAAAAAGAAGTTAGCCTTGACCGCTATTTTGCTACAGCAAAACGATTATTTAATCCTAGATGAACCTTTTAATGGCGTCGATATTCAAAGCAATTTGATTATCACCGAAATCATTCACAAATTGAAAATGTTAGGTAAAACGATTCTAATTTCGTCACATATCTTTTCTACTTTAAAAGAAACTTGTGCAGAAATTCATCTGCTAAAGGAAGGGCAATTTATTCGAAAAGTATTGCCGGATGAATTTGATTTATTAGAACAAGAAATGAAGGATTTTACGATTGGCAATGATATTGAGGAGTTATTGAATTAAAGGTGGCGATGTTGCCGTGTTGTATTGTTGCCCTGTTGCGATGTTCTATCGGTAACAAGGCAACAACATTACTAATCATAGAAAATAATAACAATAAATATGATACATACAAAAGAAGAAATTGTCCAAAATGTTTTGAAAAGTTTCCAAGAGGTAACGAATTGGTTAGAGGCACAGCCCGATGAAAAATTTGAACAAGGCCCAATGGAAAAATGGGATACTAGCCAACATTTTGACCATTTAATGAATTCTGCTAAACAAATCACTACTGCTTTACAATTGCCTAAAATGGTACTTCGGACGCAATTTGGCAAGCCGAATCGAGCAGGAAGAGATTATGATAGCATTGTGACTTTATATCGAAAAGAATTAAAAAATATTCCTCCTACTCTAGTTCCGAGAGGTAAAAAACACCCTGTTTCAGAAAAATCTAATATGTTAGCGACTTTCCATGAACAAGGCAAAACATTAGCAAAAGTAATTCGCGAATGGACGGAAGCGGATTTAGATGATTACTTATTGCGGCATCCACTTCTAGAAAAGATGAGGGTTAGAGAGTTATTGCTTTGGATGATTTATCATAATTATCACCATTTGAATAACTTGAAAAGTAATTATTGAAATAGTTCACGATAGATTTTATGGCTCTTTGACAATTTTTACCAAATCTAATCGGATGGTTGACCTTCCCTCAATCTAAAATATTGATTTTCAAAAGAGAACAGGTTGCCTGAAGGTCAACCATCCGATAAAGTGCAAAAATTGTTAAAAAACCGATTTTATTTCTCCTCTTTAAAATTTGCTTTAAAGTTTTCGACAAATTGAATCATATTGATATAATCTTTAAACTGAGCAGGGGAAAAATGATTACTAAAAATCAAGATGGCCTCGCCATTGCTTTCAAAATGATGCAATCCACTAATCTCAATCAATACCTTTAGTTTATCCGTCATAACAGCATCCATTGCGGCAATATCTTTCACTTTTACCGTATAGTCCTTCGGAGCGTTATGATAGAGTGAATAATCAATATCTTTATGTTCAGAAATATGTAAGACCTTATCTAAAAAACCTTTTTTCTCAATGGTGAATTTTGGTATAGGAAAGGACAATTTCAATAAACCAACAGTCGTCTTATATTCATCGGGAAAAATATCTGCCCCTTCCTCAAAAATCACATCAATTAATTCCATGTGCATGTCTTTGTCATGGTCAGAAATACAATTAGATTCCCCCTCAACTGGACGGGTTTTGAAAAAATAAAAGGACTGAAAATACTCTAAATCTTCTACAGGACCAACTTGAAAACTCCAACCATAACTTTCTGCCATTTCTTTAAGCATGGTTTGCCGTCGATTAAGTGGCTCGACAGTATCAACTCTAATTTTTGTTGCCAATTTGTGATTCGTACTAGAAATATGTTTATCTAATCCCTTAATGGTAATCGTTCCGCCAGCATTTTGGTGGATTTTTTGAAAATCATATAAATCCTCTAAAACAGTCGTACCCACCAATCGAGTTTCCGATAAATCTATAGTGGCTGTTGCTCCTGTAGGAATCTGAGCCACTAACTTATTGATTTTTAAGATACCTAAAAAATTGGCAATACCTCTAATTTTTAAATCGTAACTGCCATCTGGTTTCATCACCAAATTTGACCCTGAATCATAAATCATTTTAAAAAAACGAGGAATGGACACTTTTGCTAATAACATATGACTGACCAAAGCCAATAGCAACCCACCAAATAAACCAACCAATAAATTGGTATAAAGGGTTAAAACCATCGTCCCCACAAAGAAAATCAATTGTTCGATGCCATGACTAAAAACTTGTTTGAAGACGGCTGGCGAAGCCAATTTAAACCCAGTGTAAACTAAGAGAATAGCAAAAGCACACAACGGCACTTGTTGCATGATTGGACTCAAAACCACAATAAAAAGCAATAACAAAAGCCCTTGATACATATTAGACCACTTCGTCTTGGCTCCGTTATGGACATTGACCGTACTTCGAATAATTACGGCGATAATGGGCAAGCCTCCAATAAAACCAGCAACCATCGTACTCAATCCTATCCCCATTAAATCTTTATTTAAATCTGTTTTTCGTTTATAAGGGTCAATTTTATCAATTGCTTTAGCAATAGCCAATGATTCAATACTGGTAATCATTAAAATAGAGAATACGGTTGTCCAGAATTCAATTTTATCTATCTTACTAAAATTGGGATGCAAGATTGAATCCATAATACTATCGGGCATATCCAATAATAAACTGGGCCCTACTTCATAAGCCTTCCCAAAAAAGGAAAGCGTATGCGCTTCAAAAAAATTAAAAAAATAAGCAAACGGAATGGAGAGGGCTATCACCCACATTGGCGTAGGCAAAACATGGAAAAACCGATAACTAATTTTCGAATGAAACAGCGATAAAAATAAGCCTACTAACGAAATCATGACGACAAAGGGATTGGCTTGCGGTAAATATACAACCGCATCCACCAAATTTTGTATGATGTTTGGACTATCAGAATGCGTCCCTAAAGCAACATGAATTTGTTTGGCAAAAATGATAATTCCAATCGCCGCTAAAATACCATGAATCACCGAAGAATGAAAAATATCCGCTAAACGCCCCAATCTCAACAAGCCCAATACTACTTGAATTGCTCCCGAAACAACGACTGCTGCCAATACATAATTAAAAGCTTGCCCTGAGCCATCGTCCATCATAGCTATTCCCAAAAGAATGACTGCAATCACCCCTTTTGCAGGGCCATTGACGGAAATATGTCCGCCTCGATAAAGTGTTGTTACCACCCCACCTACAATGGCCGAAAAAATACCTGACATCGCAGGTGCGCCTGCTGCTAAAGCAATCCCTATAGACAATGGTAAGGCAATAAGTGCAACACTTACGGCAGCGATTAAATCACTTTGCCAATTTTCAATTAACCCCTGAAACCCTTTTTTTGGTGTAATTTCCATTTATGTATTTACGCTGGTTGACAAAAAATAAAATTTAATTCAAGCGCACAAAGTAATAAATATTCAGAATTATATGGTATGAAGGGGGATATATTTTCCTATCCAATTATAGAAAGGAGGAACATTATTGATAGAATGCTAAAATGGTCTATGCCTAAATTATTGTATTTCAAAACCATACCGTTTTGAGAAAAGAGAAGCGCGCGTAGAGAAAAGAAGCTTACTTAGATACAAAACGAGTATCTCAGTCAATAAAAGCGAGAAATTCAGTCAATTAGTCTGTTTTTATCTCTATTCTCACTTCTCTAGGCTCTATTCTAATTTTTGTATGGTTTCAAGTAGAAAGGAAGGATAAAATAAATGCCCCTCGAAAAATCAGAAGGGCATTTATTGATTTATGCTAGAATCGGCAATTTTGTCTTAAAAAAATCCTTTTAAATTTACTTACTCCATTTTAATCGCTTTCACAGGATTCGCCAAAGCTGCCTTCACACTCTGCATGGCAACTGTCAGAAAACCCACCAATAAAATAATCAAACCTGAACCAGCAAATATCCACCAAACTAAGTCGGTCTGATGTGCAAAATCTGCTAACCAACGACTGGATAAATAATAGCCCAATGGCAAAGCGATTACACAAGCAAAACCTAATAAGCGCATAAAATCTTTAGCTAACAAACCGATAATACTACTAACAGAAGCGCCTAATACTTTCCGAATGCCAATCTCGCGAGTACGGCGTTCTACCGTAAAAGCAGTTAAACCGAATAGACCTAATAAGGCAATAAATAACGTCAATAAAGTCGCATATAAAATACTTTTCCCAAAGCGTTGTTGTTCCGCATATTGGCCTGCAAAATCTTCATCCAAGAAGGAATAGCGCATGGGGAAAGCAGGTTCTATTTCAGCCCATACGGTTTTGATGGATTCAATAGTTTGAGATAAATTTTTCGTAGATAATTTAACACCAACGTGATTTCGCCAATCTCCCGCACTCATAATTAATGGCTCAATTTCTCTAGTCACATCATGAAAATGAAAGTCTTTAATTACGCCAACAATTTGCCCAAATTCTTCATCCCACGAAAATCTTACCTTTTGCCCAATTGGGTCTTTAAGACCATATTTTTTTACCAATGCTTCATTCACCACATAATTATTAATCGTATCGCCACTAATACTGGTATCAAAAAACCGACCTTGTACCATTTCCATATCTAATCCTAATACTTTTCCATAATCTGTTCCTGCATATAAAACATAAGGCGCATTAGTAATTTCTTTGCCTTCAATGACTAATTTCCAATCTGTGAAAAAATCGCCTGGAAAACTAGAGGCAGAAGTGACTTCCTGCACTCCTGGAATTTGTTTGAATCGAGCCTTTAGTTGGTCCACTCGACGGAAAGTACCGTTTTGATTTATAGGTATAGTCACCACTTGGTCAGGCTGAAAGCCCAAATCTTTTTCTAACATAAAATTGACCTGTCGATAGATAAAAGCCATCACAATCAATAGCGTAATGGAAACGGCAAATTGACTCGTCACTAATACTTTTCTAAACAAACCTTTTTCACCCGTCTTTAAAAAATTGGACTTTAACGCTGTTACTGGTTGGAAACCCGACATGATAAAAGCAGGATAACTACCAGCCAGTACACCAATTGATAAAGCCAATAACATCGTTATAGCAATAATGGAACTGGGTGCCCCTTTTAGTACTTGCAATTCTCTATCCATCATGCCATTAAAAAAGGGCAAACAGATTTCCGCAACTAATACCGCTACCCCCCCTGCAATTAAAGCCTGTAAAACCGATTCTGTTAAAAATTGAGTCGTCAATAAACTTCTTTCTGCCCCCATTACTTTTTTTACGCCTACTTCTTTCCCTCGTTGACTCGCTCTCGCCGTGGTTAAATTGACATAATTGATAATGGCTACAAAAATGACTAACAAAGCGACAAAGGCAAAAATATAGATGTTCCGAATACTGCCTGATTTACCCAAAGCCGTCCAACCCTCCGACTGTAAATAAACGTTATTAAATGGTTGTAAAGCCCATTTATAAAAATCACTTTCCGTAGGCGTCATCCCATCTGCAATATATTCCTGACGTATTAATTCATTGACATCATTTTGAATTTTTGCAGCTAATTGTTTGGCATCCGAATTGGGTTTTAGATGGGCATAAGTGGCTCGGTTATTCCCTGCCCAATTAGTGCCATAACCGCCATATCTGATAAAAAAATCGGATTCTATATGAGACTTTTTATCTTTATTATCCAGTACACCTGTGACTAAAAAATCAGCACCACCACTTAAAGTAAGTGTTTCGCCCATCGGATTGTTATCTCCGAAAATTTGAGTCGCTAATTTTGCAGATAAGACAATGTCCGTTGGTCCAGCTAAAGCAGTTTCCGCAGTTCCATGCAAAAAGTCCATTTTGATTACCTTGAAAAAATTACTGTCTACAACGGCGGGTTCTTCAATGTACCAATCTTTGTCTCTATAATTTAATAACATTTCATCCAATGGCCGCCAAGCCGCCGCTCCAATAACTTCTGGATAATCGGTTGCTAGTTTTCTGGCTAATAAAGTGGGCGTCCAAGCCGTTTCGCCTCGTTTACCAATTCGATACACTCGATACGTTTCGTCACTATCCTCCATCCATCTATCATGCTGATATTCACTATTAATGAAGGTCGCTATCAGTATTGCCAAAGCCATGCCTAGCGACAAACCAATAATATTTAAAGTCGCAAAGACTTTGTGCTTTTTTAACTGCCTTAAGGCAATTTTTATATGGTTTTTTAACATCTTAAAAGGGTGATTTGTGGTGATTTCTTTTACAGTCGGATGATTTTTCCGATAGGGGTACTGACGAATATTGAAATGGTTACAGCATTATTTTTTTATAAAAAGATTAATCGGTATCTAAATCCGTTGGGAAATTTAATCCGTTGGGGGCAAAAGACATATTCCCAACGGATTAGATTCCCCAACGGATTTTTTATTAAGTAATCAGGAAGCAAAAAAACGGTCTTCCTAATTCTCTTTTCTATATGCCTTCAGCAAATTTAGCAGCCGCTGATTATTTTCCCTTCGAGCATATTCCATGGCGCTTTTCTGCCCATGATTGCCCAAATAGGGGTCTGCTCCATTGGCTAATAAATATTTTACAATATCGTAATTTCCATTTTGAGCAGCTTTTAAAATAGCTGTTCCTTGTCCATTGGTTGATGCGTTAATTGCTGCTCCTTTTTCTATTAAAAATTGCACAATATCTAAATGCCCGTGCCTTGCCGCAGCATTTAGTGTTGACCCTTGTCCATTATTCTGTTGGTCAATATCTGCCCCTTTTTCCAGTAAAAACTTAATAATATCCAAATGTCCATGTCTAGCTGCAGCGTTCAATGCCGAGCCTTGTCCATTTGTTTGCGCATCAATACTTGCCCCTTTTGTTAATAGGAATTTAATGATGTCTAAATGTCCATGTCGCGCCGCAGCATTCAAAGCAGAACCTTGTCCGTTGGTTGCGCCATTAATATCCGCCCCTTTTGCTAATAATAACTTCACTTCTTCTAAATGTCCATGCCTCGCAGCGGCATTTAATGCTGAACCTTGCCCATTTGTTTCCGCATCAATAGTTGCGCCTCTAGCCAGCAACAATTTTACGACATCCGAATGTCCATGTCGCGCCGCAGCATTTAAGGGAGAACCCTGACCATTATTTTGTTGGTCAATATTTGCTCCTTTTTCTAATAATAGTACTACCGCTGCCACGTGTCCATGTCTCGCAGCGGCATTTAATGGAGAACCTTGCCCATTATTTTGTGCATCGATATTGGCTCCTTTTGCAATTAATAATTTCATAGCGTCAATATGCCCGTGTCTAGCAGCAGCGTTTAAAGCCGAGCCTTGTCCATTGGTTGATGCGTTAATAGCTGCTCCTGCTTTTAGTAAAAAGGTCATCGTTTCCGTATGTCCTCCTCTGGCAGCAGCATTTAATGGAGCGCCATGGGCATCAGAATTGTAGTTCAAATCTGCGTCTTTTGCTAATAAATATTTGGTAAACTCCGTATCTCCTGCTTCTGCTGCTGCAATAAGTGGCGTTTCATTTCTTTTTCCGTAGAAATTAACTTTTGCGCCAGCTTCTACTAATAATTTTCCGATGGTTAAGTTTCCTACTCTCGCAGCGGCAACTAAGGGGGTTTGCGCCTTCGACCTTTGCCAAGTCATGCCATTTTCTAGTTCCTTTTTATCATAACCAGGGTTGGGGTCTACACAATTAACATCGGTATGCTTTAATAAGGTTTTTACCTTCGTTATATCTTCTGCACTAACAGCGGCTAGTAATTCAGCGCAATTGGTACTTGATTTTTCGTAGCTGTCTTGATAAGTAATCCTTACTTCTGCCTCCTCTGCTTCCTCTTGTTTTACATAAAATTTATCCGCATCATGCTTGATATAAACCGTCGTTTTACTGGTGGTTAATTTACCTCCATTATTCAAAATATATTTCATGTAGTCTAAATGCGCTAAATGTTTGGCTTCTTTATAAATTAAATATTTGGGGTCTAAATTTTTAATAATTTGAATCGCTTGTAGCTCATTACTTTCCATAATAGCCTTATCTAAACCAGGATGTCGAATCGGATTGTTGACATTACTTTGATTATGCGCTTTTTTATAAGCTTTGTGGCGAGTGTCTGACCAGATGGTGAATGAGGTGCCTCGGAGGGTAATATTGCCCGTTTTTGCTTCAAGGTAAATTTCTGCTTCTCGGTTCGCTAAATCTTTAATTAAATCCAAATTATCTATTTGGTCGTCGCTTTGTGTTGATAAACATTTTACGGTATAATTCAATAATATTTTTTTAACGCCTTCCTTATCTCCTGCTTTAGCTGCCTTTTCTAAAGCCTCACAATCAGTTTCATTATAAGTTCCGCTTAGTGTTTTATTATCCGTTTTGGAGACCCCTACCGCAACTGTTTCCTTTGGTGTAGCATTCGACGTTGTTTTGTTAACTACTTCGGTGAATGGAGGTTCATTTTCTACGATATTAGTTGTTTTTTTTGCTGGTTCTTCAACGATAGAAGCAAGTGTTTTTTCGTCATCAAATTGAGCTTGACTGCTTTCAATATTTGCGCCATTGACCATCTGGGAAGCAATACTTTCTTCCGTTTTCATCACATTTCCATTAGCAAAAGCTACTTGAGGTTTATTGATAAATAATAAAGTCAAAAATAAAAGTGGCGCAATAAAAGCATATTTCCAATAACTATATGGTGTTGATTGTTTACTGTTCATTTTTAAGATTCTTTGTTTGATGAGCGATTGATTATAATTGGTCACAACAGTTAGCGGTTTGTTATAAGTGGCTATTTTTAAGAGATTCATTTGGTAGCCTTCTTTTTGTTGGGGTTCTTTTTTGACCAATAAAGCATCTGTTTGGTACTCTATATTCTTCTCTACTTCTTTTCTAAACAACCAGATAAAAGGATTAAACCAAAGGGCCACCACCGCCAATTCTGCCATTAACAAATCTAAAGTGTGTCCTTTTTCAACGTGAATTTTTTCATGTGCAATAATTTGTTCATAGGTCTCAAAATCATAACTAGCTGGATTGATAAAAATATAACTGAAAAAAGAACAGGGTTCTATGACCGCATTCATATTGACGATAACGCCATCATTATCGTAGATTTTATCAGGATTTCGAATAACCCTAAATAACATACTGCCAATCTGAGCGATTAAATTAAGCGATAATACGACGACGCCAAAAAGATAAATTAATAGCGCCCAATCCGCATAAGAATAGGTGGGCATTTTCAGGGCGGTAGTGCTTGAATTATCAGCTGCGATTATTCGGGTACTTTGAGTTATCTCTGCATTTTCATTAGCATATTTTTCAGTTGCTACTTCCGTTTTTATTGGCGTGGCTGTTGTTGTTTCTTTCAATATCTCCTCAGAGGCTAGTTGATTGATTTCAGTTACTTTTTCTTTGGTTACTATCAGTTCAGGAATTATGGCAGCAATTTCCTTAGTATTTGTTGGTTCCAACAGCGTTGATAGATAGCCTTGATGCTCAATTAACCTTGGAAGCGTGATAAAAGGCAGCAAGAAAGCAATACCTAAACAAGCTAACAGATAGGTTCGATTAACCGCAAAAAAACTTTCTTTTTCAAGGAAAATCTTATAAAATGCCAATAAGACGATAATGATAAAGGATGATTTTAACAGTAGGGTAATCATATTTTTAAGTTTTGCTTAGGGCAGGGGCTTAGGGCGAAGGTTTGCCTACGCGCTAAGCCCTTTGCCCATAACTATTAGCTTATTTATTCGATTTAATAATTCTAATCAACTCTTCTTTTTCCGCATCGGTCAAATTTTCTTTTTTAGCAAAATGGGCAAACATTTTAGGGAGTGAATTACCAAAGTAATCTTGTTTAATATCTGCGAGGTCATTATTTAAGTAAGCTTCAAATTCATCACTTGGGCGGTATTGATGCGTATTGCCCATTAGTTCTGCTACGAGAAACCCTTTCTTATTTGCTAGTATTTTAACGATGGTAGCGACTGTATTATAATGCGGTTTGGGTGCTGGAAATTCCTCAATAATCTCTCGAATAAAAGCTTTCTTAAGCCGCCAGACAATACGCATTATCTGGTCTTCTCTTTTGGTCAATTCTTTCATTATTTCTTTGTTTAAAACAAAACTACTAAAAAATTAGTATATCTACTAATTTTTTAGTAGTTAATTTTAAAAACAATTCTTTAGCAGCTTATAAATGGAAAATTGAGCGAGATATAGGATGGTATATTTCGCTCAATCGACCTAAAAAATATAGATTGAGCGAAATATACATTTTTATATCTCGCTCAATCTATGTATTTTTAGGACTTTAAGCGAAATATAACTATGATAGGTAGAAAATACGAACGACAAAAACTAGATAATTTATCCTTTTCCAATAAGGCGGAGCTATTAGCTATTATAGGTCGTCGCCGAGTTGGAAAAACTTATTTAATTCGAGAACATTATAAAAATCAAATTGTCTTTGAATTTACTGGTACTCAATATGCCAATAAAGATAATCAACTTAAAAAATTTACGCAGAAACTAAGCGAATATAGTAATAATCCTTTAGGTATAGCTACACCTAAAGATTGGGCGACTGCTTTTATTCAATTGAAAACCTACCTTAAAAACCTTCGAAAATCTAAGCAAAAGTCTGTTGTTTTTTTTGACGAAGTACCATGGATTGCTAGCAAACGTTCTGGGTTCTTAGCCGAATTTGGTTATTGGTGGAACGATTGGGCAAGTCGCCAAAATATAATAGTAGTTATCTGTGGTTCTGCTGCATCTTGGATGATTGATAAAATTGTCAATAATAAAGGTGGTTTACATAATCGAATTACAGAATATATCCACCTTCAACCCTTTACCTTAGCCGAGGTCAAGAAATATTTATATGCTAGTAATTTAATGCTAGACGATTATCAAATTTTGCAATTATATATGTCTATCGGTGGGGTGCCTCATTATTTACAACATATACGCAAAGGCGAATCTGCCACACAAATTATTAATCGACTTTGTTTTCATAAAGACGGCATTTTACGGAATGAATTCAATAATCTATATGCCGCCCTCTACGAAGGACCTGAAAAACATATTTCTGTCGTAAAAGCCTTGGCTACGAAATGGAAAGGATTGACTCGACAAGAAATAATCAAACTCACTAAATTATCTAATGGCGGAGGATTGACTAAAATTTTATCCGAATTAGAAAGCGCTTCTTTTATCGCTGAAATTATTCCTTTTGGTAAAAAAAAGAAAGATACGCTATATCGGCTTATTGACGAATACTCTCTTTTTTATTTGAATTTTATTGATGGAAAACGAGCAGGTAATAAAGATATTTGGTTACAATCGTCTCAAGAAAATAATTACAAAGTATGGCGTGGATATGCTTTTGAAAATATATGTATTAAGCATGTAGAAGCCATTAAAAGAGCCTTAGGTATTGCTGGCGTTCAAACGGAAATTTCTGGTTTTCGTAGTAGTTCAGATACACAAGGTGCAGGTATTCAAATTGATATGCTCATTGACCGCACAGACCGAAGTATCAATCTTTGTGAAATGAAATTCTATAATGACGAAATCACCTTATCAAAAGAGGATGCTGATAAACTTCGAAAGCGCAGGTCGAGGTTTCAACAAATTTCAAAGAGCAAAAAAACGATTTTTAATACTATGATAACTACGTATGGAATCAATCCAAATCAATATAGTTATGCACAAGTTGATAGTATCGTCACTATGGATGCGCTTTTTTTATTAGAAAGTTTTGAATAAGAATGAAGCTATGCCAAATCTTTGAGATTTGGCATAGCTATTTCCCTACTCACTCCGCAAACTCTGAACAGGATTTGTCAAAGCAGCTTTCACACTCTGTAAAGCAACTGTCAAAAAGCCAACTACTAAAATCAATAAACCTGCACCTATAAAAACCCACCAGACCAATTCCGTTCGATGTGCAAAATCTTCGAGCCAAGTATTCGATAGAAAATAGCCTAAGGGTAAAGCAATGATAGAGGCAAACAGGACTAATTTCATGAAATCTTGGGCTAATAAACCAACAATGCCTGGGACGGATGCGCCTAATATTTTTCGAATACCAATTTCTCTAGTCCGACGTTCTACCGTAAAAGTAGTTAATCCAAATAAGCCCAATAAGGCAATGAATAAAGTCAATAACGTAGTATATAAAATAGTTTTACCAAAACGCTTTTGTTCTGCATACTGCTTCGCAAACTCTTCATCCAAAAAGGTATAACGCATGGGATGATTCGGTTCTATTTCCGCCCAGACTTGTTCCACTTCTTTAATCGTGCTGGAGATATTAGACGTGGCTAATTTAATCCCCACATTATTGCGCCAATGCCTAGCGTTCAGGACTAATGGGCGGATATCAAATTGTACGCCTTGGGTGTGAAAATCTTTCATCACCCCAACGATTTGCCCATAACTCTCCATCGATTGAAACTTAATTCTTGTTCCAATTGGATTTTCTAAATGATACTGTTTGACTAAGGTTTCATTAACGATAAAGTTACTAATACTGTCTGCTGCTATATTTTTATCTAAAAATCGACCTTCTGCCATTTCTATATTTAAGGTCTTGGCAAAAGTTTCATCTGCAAAAATGACAAATGGATTTTCTGCCTCTGCTTGCCCTTCAATTTGTAAGCCCCAATCAGGTAAAAAACGCCCTGGGAAATGAGAAGCAGTAGTGATTTCTTCAACCCCAGGAATATTTTTGAATCGAGCTTTTAGATTTTCTACTTTTCTATGAGATAAGTCTTCATTCATTGGGATGGTTAAGACCTGATTCGGTTTAAAACCTAAATCTTTGTCCATCATAAAATTCACTTGGCGATAAATAAATGCCATGACAATTAATAAAGTAATCGTAATAGCAAATTGTCCTGTTACCAGTACTTTTCGGAATAATCCCTTTTCTCCCGTTTTTAAGAAGTTCGTTTTTAAAGCGGTTACTGGTTCATATGCAGCCATTACTATTGCGGGGTAAGCGCCCGCTAATAGACCTGTTATTAACGCTAAACCAAATAAGCCAATAATTACGGTCGTTGGGTCACCTGCTAATAATTGTACTTCTCTATCAGTCATCGTATTGAAAAAAGGTAAGCCTAATTCTGCAATCAGAATAGCCAATATAGCTGCAACAATTGCTTGTAAAACAGATTCCGTAATAAACTGAGACATCAATAAGCCCTTTCCTGCCCCAGACACTTTTTTTACGCCTATTTCTTTGCTACGCTGACTAGAGCGAGCCGTAGTTAAATTGATATAATTGATAATAGCTACTAGCAATACTAATAAACCAATAACGCTAAGAAAGTAGATATTTTGCATACTGCCTTCTTGTACCCCCATGCTGAAAAAATCATCAGAACTTAAATATAATTCGCTTAAAGGCTGCATTTTCCATTTGGGTATATCTTCTGCAGTTGGTGTATAGTTTTCGGCTAAGTACTCTTGCCGCATTAATTCAGAAATATCAGCGGTTATCTTATCTTCTAAGGCTGTAAGATTGGTATTAGGTTTTAGCCTGACATAAGCAAAGCGATCATTGCCAGTCCAATAATTACCCGTCTCTCTAAATCGAGTATAAACGTCTGATATAATATGCGTTTTTTTATCCTTCGTATCTAATACCCCCGTAATAATGAATGTTTCGGTACCATTTACTTTTAGTTGTTCTCCTAATGGATTTTGATTGGCAAACAACTTATTTGCTAACTTATCTGTAATTACTAAATTATTAGGTTGATCTAATGCTGTTTTATAGTCCCCATGTAGAAAAGGCATGCTGAGTACTTCAAAAAACGTACTATCAACACGAGCAGATTCTTCTATATAAAACGCTTTTCCTGCGTACTCAATTAAGCTTTCGCCCCAAGGAGCAAAACCTGCAGCACCAGCTATTTCTGGATAATCTATGGATAATTTATTCGCTAATGGTGGAGGCGTAAAAATTGTACCACCATCTCCTCCCCAGTTTCGATAAACCCGATAAGTGTATTCACTATCTGGCATCCATTTATCATAACTAAATTCACTTTTAATGAACACCGCAATTAAAATCGCTAATGCCATTCCAAGGGATAAGCCTAAAATATTAATCCCAGAAAAAACCTTGTTTCTGAATAATTGTCGATAAGCTATTTTAAGGTGATTTTTTAACATGCTGAAAGTTTTTGGCAGAGGGCTTAGCGCAAAGAACAGCGGGTATGCTACCCTTTGCGCTAAGCCCTTCGCCCGCTACTAGATTTTATATCTTTTACAGTCGAGTGATTTACTTAACCTTTTTCAATGGTTATGCCAATACCATAAAACACTGATTGTCAATTATTTACAAAAATTAAAATTCATTAAAAGGCAAAAGTATTGTCCGATTATGGACGAAGCTTGTTCAAAAGTGGACATTTGGTAAAATGAAAAATATTTTAGACATACATTTGGCAAAATACTTGCATCTTAGAATAATGTTTTTTATTATGTAACAAATAACATATTATATAAACAACAATTGTTTTATTGTTAAATTGTTATATGGTTACATACGACAACAATTCAACAATACATCAATATAACAATAGATGCTATGAATTTTTTATCAGAAACTTGGTTTATCGAAGGAAATATTGATTTTGAATCGAAAAAATATACTTTATTGGCTTATTTGCAGCGCATTAATCAGGCGTTTAATGAAAATCAGTTATATCCGCAATTGGCAGATTTGATTTTTCATTTTAGAAACTTGCAAACTTTTAAAGACAATAAACAGTTGGTTAAAAGTCAGTTTCCTAAAAAATTAACGGGGATTCAGCTAAAAAAACTCCATTTGATTTATGAGGAAATGGTGGATGATACCCGTTTGATGCAGGAGATTGAAGACATTGTACAATATGCAATGGAAGAAATGAAAAATACGGTTAGTCATGGGACTGAATTTTATGATTATGTAGAAAATAGTTTGTCGATTTCACCCGTAGGCATTTTGCCACATCATCAAGAAGAAGGGTATTTTTTCTTATCGGATGGTAGTCGGTCTATTAAGGTCTATAATTTTAAAATGAGTATTTTTCAACGAACGAATGACCGTTTTCGTTCTTTGCGATCTACCTTTGTCAACGAATGGCGGCGCAGTTTTGTAACCACTTATGAAAGCATTAAATTGGAATTATTAAAAGCTAGAAAAACCCTAACCCTACCTGCGGTTTATTCGATTGAAACGAAATTGGCTTTTCCTGTGGATGAGACTTTATTGCCTGTGGCGAAGCGGTGTTTGGTGCGGCATTTGTCGAATGGAAAACCATTAAACTAGAAACTTACAGAACTAAATAGAGCGTCAGGTAAAAGATTGATAAAAATCCGCTGTCCTTCAATTATCCGTTGTCTTAATCATTTACAACGGATAATTGAAGGACAACGGATTATAGATTTTTGCTTACAAATTAAGTAGATTTAAAATATCAATTTTCTTTCTGACTACCTAAACAATATTAAACAATTGATAATAAACGAGTTAGGCAGCATTTAAATATTTAATACAAAGTAATTGCTTATCATTTTTTACAATTTTCTATATGTTAAAAAGCTGAAAAAATAAAATTGAAACTTGTTTTACTTTATTTGTTTCTGTATTTTTGCTTCATAACCTACCTACTTATTGATTTTATTTGTGTAAATTTTATTGCACAACCCATCATTTAATATATTCAACTACTATTTACTATTGTTGTAAAAATAATTAGCTTATTTTTTAAAAATATCTTGATTGTATTTTTGATAAATTTTCAGTATAAATACCCCCTTCCTCACTCCCTTTTACAAAATTAAAGTAATCCCTCTTTTTATGGACTCTCTGACAACTCAATTGTCATTAGGTATCCTCACATATTTCTTAAGATAAGATAGCAGACGACTATTATTGACTGTCTCACATTCCCCCGCTACCCAATTCTTAGGTTATTTTTTAACTATTTTAATTAAATATTATGAAAAAACTAAACATGTTTTTTGCTATTATGACTTTGCTATTAAGTGTGAGTCATATTCAGGCACAAGAACTCACTATGGGAGAAGCTATTAACAAGGCAGGACGCCAGCGAATGTTGAGTCAAAAAATGGCAAAATGTTATATGATGATTGGGTCAGACATCAAGGCAGATGTGGCAGTCAAAGAGTTAGATGGTGCCATGTCGCTATTTGAAGAACAATTTTTGGAATTAGAAGAGTTTTCGCCTTCTTCAAAAGTAGGAAAAGCATTGGGAGAAGTTTATGAGCGTTGGGTACCTTTTAGAATAAAGGTGCTTGATGAGCCTAATGTGGATAAGGCAGCTTCTTTAATAGACGAAAGTACTAGCTTACTTAAAAAATGTAATGATGTGGTGCTTGCACTTGAAGACCACGCTAAAACTAAGGCAGCTAACTTGGTGAATGTCTCTGGAAGGCAACGAATGCTTTCTCAACGGATTGCTATGTTGTATTTGGCTTATGCTTGGGATGTACCTAATTCCGATATTATTAAGGAATTTGATAAAAGCAAAAACGAGTTTGAAGAGGCTTTATTATTTTTATCTGCTTCTGAATTGAATACTGCTGACATCACTAAATCTTTAGCAAGAGTAGGTTCTCAATGGGATTTTTCCAAGATGACTTTTGATGTAAAAAAAGGTAGATTGATGCCTTCTGTTATCACGGTAACGGCGAACTCTATGTTGAAAAAAATGAATAATATCACAGGAATGTATGTACAAGTAGTAGACAGAAGACAAAAGTTAGCCTCTAAATCAAAATAAATTTTCGACGCTATGATTAAAAATATATGGATTTCCTTGCTTATTCTTTTTTCGAGCAGTTTTTTGCAGGCACAAGAACTTACTGCGATTGATGCCATCAACAAGGCTAGTTATCAAAGGATGCTTACCCAAAAAATGCTGAACAGTTATTTAAAAGTGGGTACCAATATAGATATTGCTAATGCTAAGAAAGACATGGAGATATCGGCAACAGCATTTGAAGAATCAATGCTTGAATTATTAGAGTTTGCGCCCGACGAACAAACGGTGGAAACTATTGAGCAAGTACAGGCTTCTTGGAGAATCTATAGCCTTAAAGTACTTTCTTATCCTAACAAAACAATGGGGTCCGTACTGTTTAAGTTATCTGGTAAAATACTTAACGATTATGATGATTTGTTAATCTTATTAGAAAAACAAACGGAAAATGAAGCGTTTCGATTAGTCAATTTAGCAGGCAGACAAGCGATGTTATCTCAAAGAATGGAAATGCTTTATTTTGCTCAAGATTGGGGGTTGCCCAACAAAGGAATTTATGCGGAATTAAAAGATGCGAATGAGGAATTTGAGGAAACGCAAAACTTATTACTCGCCTCAAAACTGAATACCCCCCAGATGGTTGAACGACTAAATAGTACACTGGATACTTGGCGATTTTTAAAAGAGAAATTTGGAAATGTACCATCGCCACTAGCTATTTTAGACATGACTAACGCAATGCAAGAGAAAATGATGGAAACCGCTGCAATGTATATTGAATGGACCAAACAAGTCAAGGTCGATATCGAATAGCGCTTGTGGATTGCCAAGAACGAGTTTTCGATTATCGGAGCATCGTATAAATGAAGGTTAATCAACTACACACTATGACCTTTATATATCACACGCCCAAACAGATAAGCCTAAAACTGATTACTCAATTGGACTCCCCAAAAAATTAAATTATGAGAAATTACAACTACACTATCAAATTTTTTACCCTATTCTTGGGGGTATTCATCTTAAAAACAGATTTGACGGCACAATTTACTTTGACTGCCGAGGTACGTCCACGCTCTGAGTTTAGAAATGGCTTTAAAACGCCTTCTTCGGAGGGTAAAGACGCTGCTTTTTTTACCGAACAAAGAAGCCGCTTGTATATGGACTATGAAGAGGAAAAATACAAATTCCGATTGACTATGCAGGATGTTCGACTTTGGGGAGAGGTTCCACAAATTTTCAAACAAGAAGATGGGAATACCTTCTTGAGTGAGGCGTGGGGACAGTATTTTGTGACCAAAAAATTCTCCGTCAAAGCAGGCCGACAAATTATTTCTTACGACAATCAGCGATTTTTGGGTGGCTTAGAATGGGCACAGCAAGGTAGAAGACACGATGCTTTGTTGTTTATTTATGAGGATGAAGAAAAAACCACTAAATTTCATGCTGGATTTGCTTATAATGCGGATGATGATGTACCCGAACCAGCGCTTCTACAGAGTGTTGGCGCTAATTTTTATTCTGTTGGCGGTAATTATAAAGCCTTGCAGTATGCTTGGTTTAATAAAGGTTTTGAAGGTGGAAAAATATCCTTACTGGCTTTAAATGCGGTCAATCAAAATCCTGATTCTACCAGTTCTAGCAAGCAAACTTTTGGTATTATTGCTAACAAAAATGTGAGTAAAAAACTTACTTTAGCGGGAGATTTTTATTACCAAACGGGTAAAATAGGGCAAAATAATGTTAATGCTTTCCTAGCAGGTTTAAGAGCGACCTTAAAGACGAAAGCTACTCCATTGACCCTAGGAATGGAATTCATCTCTGGTAAGGATGATGATGATACGTCTACAGACATCACTAATTTTAGTCCAGACTACGGGACTAATCATGCCCATAATGGATTCATGGATTATTTCTTCGTTGGTCCTGCTAATGGTAATGTGGGCGTGATGGATATCTTTTTGAAAACTAAGTTCAAATTGAAAAAAGGGAGTTTAGCAGTCAATGTACACGATTTCATGACTGGTTCTAAGCAGTTAAATAATGAAGGACGAGCACTGAGTAAGTCAATGGCGATGGAAATTGATTTGGTCTATGCCGTTAAATTGGCATCGTCCGTTACTTGGCATATTGGCTACTCTCAATTATTTGGGACAGATACTTTATTAGAATTGCGTCCAGGCAATAAGAAAATGAATAATTGGGCTTGGATGATGCTTACGTTTAAGCCGACTTTGTTAAAATCAAAAAAATATTAACGGTAACGTTCAAGAGTTTGGACTTTACTTTTTTATAAAACAGCCGTTCGTTATTGATTAACGGACGGCTGTTTCTAAGTCTCACGTCTTCAAAATCATAAAATATAAACCTTTTCTTCCCCATTTTATCTTGAAAGACTATTTGGTTCTAAATACACTCCTTTCAATATCTTCAACTGCATCATACCATCTTTGAGGTATCTTATCTTCTGCTGTTGACATGATAGCTATCCCCCCAACTATTGCACAAATCGTATCTGTTAAATAATATTTCATTTGCTTTTATTGGAAACAATTATTGGAAACAATTATTGGAAGATAAAATTAGTTCCTTAACCGACGAACCTCTTTCACCTTAGAACTTCGCTCCCACCCAATCTCGTAAACCACAAACCAACTAACAATCAAAGCCGACAACACAAAATAAGCCGCCACCAAAACAGTCCCACCAGCCACCAATTCATCCACGAGAAACCAATCGCCTGTACTGTAAATAATACCCAAACCAACCAAAGATTTAAGGGCTTCCATCCAAATAGCATTCGGGTCTCTATCCATTAAAGTGGTAGAACTATAAATCACTAAAAACATAAAAGCACCGTAGATGAAGATATCCACTCTTGGAATATCGGCAATCTTTAGCAATATATGAATCAATAGGGCATTCATCACTAAATATTGCGTCCAAGACCAGACCGTTAAAGCGGTAGACGCTTCTGTATCGTATTTAACAAAGCCTTTTGGCGAAGAAGAAGGAACTGGATATTTCTCTATGACATCGGCTGGTCGCCAGCCCGTTGGCATAAACCAAATGCGCAATTTATCTACAAAGTTATTGGTGCGCCAAGCATCTTTGGCTAATAGCCACACATGCTGAAAATTGATTTTAATTGGATTCCAAGTATTCACTTGGCGAGTAACACCGTAAACGCAAGGTTCTTCGTCCAATTCTTCTTGAAAAGTGCCAAACACTCTATCCCAAACACAAAAAATAGCGGATAAGTTTCTATCTAAATAAATGGGATTAATCGCATGATGTACTCGATGTTGAGAAGGGGTGACAATGATGTATTCCAACCAACCTAATTTACCAATATGCTCCGTATGGTACCAGAATTGCATAAATAAATGCAAAGGCGCAATGACGCCAATCACTTTTGGTGGCAAACCTAATAATGCCGCAGGAAACAAAAAGATAAACCCTAAACTGACAAAACCAGAAATACTTTGTCGCAAAGCCACCGCTAAATTAAATTCTTCGCTAGAATGATGCACGACATGTCGATTCCAGAAAATATTGATGCTATGATTCAGTCGGTGACTCCAGTAACTGGCAAAATCTATCGCAATAAAGCTTAATAAATAGACCAACCAAGTCGTTTCAATTTCTACCAAAGCAACTTTACTATGTACCCAACTGTAACTGATGATG
>CALFWI010000078.1 GCA_937928615.1 uncultured Saprospiraceae bacterium
CAATCTCATTCCCAAAAGCTAATAATTGCTCATAGCGAACGCCATCTAATTGCTTGCCGATAAAGGTATCGCTCTTTTCTAAAATCTCATGCTGCTTTTTACCCCCAAACCATTTAGACACCAAATCTTCTGCCATCACCACACTTACAGGTAAGTTCGTGTAAACATTATTGGTTTTGATTTTTACATACTTGATTTTTGGTCCAACCGTCAAAGCGGTATTAGACGGCAACGTCCAAGGCGTGGTCGTCCAAGCGATGATTCTCACATCTTCGTTAGCATCATCAAAAAGGAAATCAGACGTTTCATTTTTAGTCACCTTAAACATGGCTACTGCCGACGTATCTTTTACATCTTGGTAAGCACCGGGCATATTCAATTCATGCGAACTCAAACCCGTTCCTGCCGCAGGCGAATAGGGCTGAATCGTCAAGCCTTTGTACAATAAGCCTTTATTATACATCTGCGATAATAACCACCAAACTGATTCGATGTACTCATTTTCATAAGTGACATACGGGTTTTCTAAATCTACCCAATACCCCATTTTGATGGTCAAATCATCCCACAAATCCTTATACCGCATCACCGTTTCCTTACACTTGGCATTATATTCATCTACAGAAATTGTTTTGCCAATGTCCTCCTTCGTGATACCCAATTCCTTTTCTACCGCTAATTCAATCGGTAAACCGTGTGTATCCCAACCCCCCTTTCGTTCTACTCGCTTGCCCTTCATCGTCTGGTATCGGCAAAAAATATCCTTAATCGCTCTTGCCATGACATGGTGAATCCCAGGTTTTCCATTCGCAGAAGGTGGTCCTTCATAAAATACAAAACTGTTATCTTCGGAACGTTGGTTGACACTTTTGGCAAATACATCTTGCTCCGCCCAGAAGGCTAAGATTTCCTTATCGATAGAAGGCAGATGAAGCGATTTTTCTATTTTATACATAACGATTATTTTAGAAAAGAGAGGCGAGAGTAGAGAATAGAGATGGTTAACGTCTCTATTCTCTACGCTCTGTTCTCTACTCTTGAGAATGAAGGTGCAAAGATACCTATTTAATTAAAACGAATCCTTACAAAAAAGATGCAAATACTAAAAGAAGACTTCTGTCTTGCTGTAACTAAAAAAGCGTTGACAAATTTAATCTGTCAACGCTTTTTTAATCCAAATATCTAGCATTTTCACAGATTACGGGTTGAATCCTGAATTATAATAATGCTAATAATTATGTTTGGAGATACTTGCATAGTCATTTTTTATAATGAGTGGACAAATTTAGGGGAAATATAATAGAGTTGCAACTTGTTTGTTTGACTTACAATGTATATAATAAAAAAGTTCCACTATATTGCTATAGTGGAACTTAATTTTTTGGGGTCTAAATTAAATAGCTTATTCTTCTTTGGGGTTTTACCTTTTACGAACAACTATTTATATAAAAAACTAGTATGTGATTAACTTGTTGGAGTATAAGTAGTAAAAGTTACATTATTCTGAGCAGTTAAATTAACACTAGGGTCAGAACCGAATATCACAAAGTTAGTAATTGCATTGTTCCAACCTGATGGCATAGAGTCAACTTCCTGATTAGGAGTAAACAACAAACCTACACCGTGTTTGTTAAAGGCTAAAAACCAAGCACCAGCACCAATTGAAAGAGCACTAATATCAGTACTTTCGTTATTACTAGTACCAGCCCAATTTATTTGATGAAGATTAGGAACTGTAGTTGGTCCTTGAAAAGTCTGACTTTTGCCTGAATTATTCCCATCACTATCAGAATTATCTTTATATACGATTACTGCACCAGTTGGAGCTGCCATAATTAAATTGTTTTTATGCGTCTAAAAAATACATGTTTTTTTAATGGTGTAGATAGTTTCTGCAGCAACTACTTTACTCATTGGCGTAGCAAGAACTGTAGTTAGTTAAAGGAGTTCTTTGACTACTTGAAGGTATTTTTCTTCGCATTGTGTTAAAAAATAGAAAAGAGTTTCTTCAACTTATCATATTGGATATTACTTTTTATTAGCTGGATTCGCTCTATTTAAATAAGTAATTATCTTATATTTTAAATTGCTTACATAGATTAGTCCCTTTAGTCTAGAAAAGTGACCCGCTTTTTAATATTAAAAAATATATTTATTTTATTTTTAATAAATTGTTATTTAAATAATTGATAATCAGTATATTAAGGGTTAAGATTTTCATTAAAAAGGATGAACATAAATTAAAGGTTAGTCATTAATTTTAAAATTAGACTGCTTTCTTACTTTCAAATTTATTGTTAATCATCAAAGGTGGTATTTAAAAAGGGAGCGATAGGCGAAAATTTATAGGAGAAAGACAGGAATGAAATTGAATTAGTTTAAAAGGTGGGCTTGCTGAATTTTGAGTACTCATTTGTAAACACTCAAATAATTAATTCAATTGGTTGATGTGACTTTTTTTAAAAGAAAGAATGGCTGTTGTTATACTAATGGTTGGCTAAATGAAATTTGACGAGAGGTTATATGCTTAAGTAGCTTGGGTATCTTGCCTAAGTAGGCAAATAGAGCTTGCTGAAAATTATTACTCAGGCTAGAAGCCCAAGCTACTGTAAAGGCAAAATGATTTTTAATATTATTCTAGTTCTTTTAAGAGCGCACCTGCCTGCTTAGCATATTTTCCATTTGCTGTAGTTTCAATTACTGCTTGTAACCAATTCTTGGTCTGTACAATATCTTCCTTTTTTAAAGCAATCAAAGCCAAGTACCATTGCGCCTGCTGTGTATATGAATGCCCTGTCTCTTGTCCAACAGTCGTCAAAGCAGTTTCTGCTAAGGAATGTTGGTTGGTAGCGAGGTAAGCTAAACCTTGATAAAATTGGGCAGTTATTAAATCTTCGGGAGCTAAATTTTTATCGTTGACTAATGGAGATAGCAGCGTAAGTGTGGCAGCATAATCTCCAGCTAAATACTTTTGTTGTCCTTCTGCTAAAGGATTAATTAAGTCAGTATTGGTAGAACGAATCGTACTCGCTGCAGTATAGGGTTCATACGCATTCGCATATAAGGCCTGTGCATTTGGGGAATTGGTTTGCCCCCATTGCCACCAACCAACACTTATTAATAGTGCAAAAGAGGCGGCGATTGCTAAGGCATAGAATGGTCGGATTCGACGACTAGGAATTGTTTTTTTTTGAGTAGCTGTATATTTCGCTCCAAATTCATTCCCCATGTCTTGTAGTAAAGCTTCCATTTGCAATGCTTTTGGATTACCAATGGCTTTATCAACTTCTCGACTTAGTTGCCAAGTGGTCGCTAGTTTTTTATTGGTCTTTAAGTTTTTTTCAAAAAGTTTTTTATCTTCGGGAGAAAGTTCATTGTCCTCGTAGGCAGTTATTTTTTTGAATAAATCGTTCTGGTCACTCATGTTTTTTTATTTTATAGCGTAGTTATTTGATAGAGAAGAAATAACCTAACTATTTTATTTGGTTTAATATCAAGCGTGAAATAGTTGTTTGAACTTATTGTCTGCTTGAATCAATTTTAATAATTGATTTTTGCATTTGTATTTTCGTTTTTTGGCATAGCCAATACTAGAGAAGCCCATTTGTTTTGCAATATTTTCCATAGACATACCTTTTAAAAAAGACTGCAATACTTGCTGGCAATTAGCGCCTAGTAATTTGAATTTTTCCCGATACAATGATTCTTTTGCTCTCCAGAGGATTTCTTCTTCGAAGGTATCTTCAGAGATTAGTTCCAATTGTTCGGGTAAGGATACCTCTTTATTCGATTTTTTTCTTAATTTTTTTAGCCAGACATTTCGGCAAATGGTATAAAGGAAGGTGTGCAAGCCATATTGTAACACAAAATCAGGCTGTTGCGTTTTTTCATAAATGACCATCATGGCATCTTGAAAAACGTCTTTGGCATCATCAATCGTTCCTTTATTATTAAGGATATATTGAGCAATGCTGTCAAAATATTGCGTATAAATTTGACGAATGACCAAGGGGTCTCCAGCAGCGATTTTTGTTAATAATATAGCATTATCAACTGGGGTTTGAAGATTTGTCATGTTTACTAAGTTAGAGAGGAAGCTAAATTATTGCGTAATCAACTCAAATATATAATTTTTATATAAACTATTGATTGTAAATATTAAAAAAAAAGATGACCAAATAGGTCACTTTTAAAAAAAGATGGTACTAATCAGTACCACGCTAATTAACTAACCGCTTTATTACTTGCGTAAAGTAAACCCTAAAAGCACAAATACTTTTAATTATGCCTGATAGAGGAAGACGAAGAGTCGTTGTTCAAAAAACAGCAATAGGCGACCCTACTTTTTTGCTACAATTTGCTTTAGAAACCGAAAAAAAAGAAAAAGTTCCGCTTCGTATTAATATCAAAATAGGAGAAAATGAGAACAGTCCAGAATTTACGAAAAAAATAAAAGGTACTTTCCCTACCAATAAGAATATTAGGATAATGTGTAGCTATTCAGGTAGCTTAAAGCATGTTAGTATTCCTGGTAATGTTTGTCTTAGTTTGTTAGAATCAGATGAAAAAACGGTTAATTCCGAAGCACAGATTTATTATGACAATCTAAAAAAAGTGCCAGCGACGACTTTAAGTTTAAAAGAAAAACAAACCGTTCATTTTCATTTTTTAGATGGGAATGAGGATGATTATAAGAATGAAGTTTTTTTGACTTATAAGGCAAAAAAAAGCGAAGGAAATCGTTTATTCACTAGAGATGTCTGTATTTCTAGTGATTCAGCTAATAAATGGAAAATAGAGCAAATAAGTCCAGGTATAAAACGATATTGGATAAAAAATAAAAATAAATATTTAACGGCTATTAAGGATAAGGTCTTAGTGATGACTACGAACCCTTCAGAAGGGAGTGAGTGGGTTTGTCAAGAAGCGAGAACAGAGCGTTATGGTCAAGAAATTTCTATTTATGCGATTAAGCATCATGTGAATAAGACTTACCTTTTATGTGATAGTGGAACGGGGAAAGTTTTTTTACAGGAGCATAGTTTACCCGTTTTTCCTTGGTACTTACATCCTAAAGTTAAGAACCCAAAGTAGCTCTTCTTTAACTTGATAAATACGGAGTATTAGCTTGATACTCAAAAAATAAAAGACATTTTGACTGCGGTTAAAATGTCTTTTTTAGGTAGAATCAACCTGTACTAAATAAAATACAATCTTTTTGTACCTTGAGCTAATTATTACATTCTCCCTACTCCTTAAAGCTCAATTTTTATAAATGTTTAAATCAATTAAACAATTCCTTTTATTATTATTTATTTTATACGCTACGTTTCTAATCGCACAAAATGATTCAACTACGCTTATTGAAAATACTTTCAAAAAAATCGATACTTTTTACGAAAGTGGAAATTATGATAGTATCTTAATTTATTCCAAGAAATTGCTCCCTTTAGTAAAGCAGGAAAATAAAAGTCGTGTTTTATTAGAAATAGGAACGGCGCTCCTTTATCTAGAAGAGTATGAGGAAGCATTAAATTATTATCAAAAGAGACTAGATTATACCTTGACAATTACCTCTGCTGAAAGTGAGGTAATCGGGGATTGTTATTATTACCTAGCTTGTAGTCACTATGAGTTAAGTAATTTTAATGAAGCTTTAAAATACTATAAACAATCATTGAATTTAACGCACGATTCGCTCTCTTTTGCTTTGACCTTATCTGCTATGGCAGGGATTTATTCTGAAAAATCAGATTATGATAATGCGATATCATATGAAGAACAAGCCCTTCATTTTTTTGCAGTAGATGGAACGCCCGAGGATTTATATAAAAGTAATAATTCGCTTGCTTTATATTATTACATGAAACAGAATTATCAACAAGCATTTCTGTTTTCAAAACAAGCAGTTTCCTTCTTAGAAGATGAAAAAATTATCAATGCCCCTACTTATAACAATTATGCACTAATTTTAATACAAATTGATGATTTTGAAAAAGCCGCATTTTATTTACAAAAAGCTTTAGATAGTCCTGAAAAACAATTCTTTGAAGTCACTCAATTCAATCAAGCTTTTTTAGACTACGAAAGTAAAAATTATGAAAAAGCACTAACTTCCTTTGAAGAAGTGATTGATATTTACCATAAAAAATACCCTAATGGAAATACAGGTATCGGTAAAGCCTGGTACTACATTGGACAAATTAAAGTACTACAAGGGCAAACCACAACCGCTTTAAAAGCCTACCAAAAGTCGTTACAAGCTTTAGTTCCTGATTTTACCAATGATGACCTAATCACGCTTCCCAGTCTAAATCAATATTGTCGTTCCCATCGAAATCTATTACGTACTTTAATTGCGAAAGCCAATACTTTAGGAATGGCTTATTTAGCGGAAGAAGAAATTGTTGGTGATAATAGTAATACCGTATTCGAGACTTTTGACTTAGCGATAGAAATAGCAGAAACTTTGAGGCGAAGTTACAGAGCGGAGGAGTCACAGTATTTTTTAGCGGAAGAGACGAAGACCTTATTTGACCAAGCTATAAAATTTAGCCATGAACTTTATCAAGAATCAAAGGAACAGGTCTATTTAGAAAAAATGCTTTTTTATATAGAAAAAAGTCAAGCGCCTATTTTATTACAAAAGCAGCTGACCAATACAGCGCAATTAACAGGGGGCGTTCCCGAAGCTTTGATTAAAAAAGAAAAACAATTGGCGGTAGATTTGACGTTTTATAAAAACCAACAAGCCAAAGCCAAAGAAAAAGGAGATACTACAAAAATAAATTTATACAGCAATTATTTATTAGAGGGTATACAGGAACTCAACAATTTAAAAGATACTTTACAAAATGAGTATCCCAAATACTATCATTATCAATATGCTACTGTACCTATAGATATCGCTACTTTGCAAAATACTCTAGCAGCAGACCAGTTATTATTACACTATTATTCTACGGAATCAATACTTTATACCTTGGCTATTACTCCGCAATCAGCAATAGCCATAACACAAGACATAACAGCTATCGAAAGCAGTAGTAAGGATTTATTAACCGCTATTCAAAATCCACTAACAAAAAAATTACCCAACAAAATAGCTTTTGATTTACTGACCAATGCTGCTGCTCAATTATACGAACGATTAGTGCAACCTGCTTTAGAAAAAATAGCCATTCCTCCAAAAAGATTGGTCGTTATTAATAATGATTTTTTAACAGAAATTCCCTTCGAAGTTTTGTTAACAAAAACGCCAACTTCGGATGAGAACAATTATTTATCATTAGATTATTTGATAAAAAAATATGCGGTTAGTTATCAATCATCTGCGTCTTTATTTGAGCGATTAGCGGTTCAAAAACCTAAAATGGCTGCTAATAAATTACTAGCTATAGCCCCCTTTGCCAAAAAGGAATCATTAACGGCACAAGCTTTCACTCGGTCTGGTTTTGATAATTTACCGTTTACCAAACAAGAGGTTCAATCAATAGAACAACTCTACGAGACGACTGCTTTATATGAACAAGCAGCTACGAAGGATGCTTTTTTAGCCAAAGCTCCTAATTACCAAATCCTACACTTGGCGACACATGGAGTAGCCGATTTTGAAGAAAAAGCGAACGCACATTTATTATTTCATCCTGAAAAGAATCCAGTTTCCATAAATCATATTTTATATAATTATGAAATACAGAACCTAGCATTAAAAGCAGATTTAGCGGTATTGAGTGCTTGTGAAACGGGGGCTGGAAAGATTGATAAAGGAGAAGGTATTTTAAATTTGGCGCGGAGTTTTTTTTATACAGGTGTGCCTAGTGTCATTATGTCGAAGTGGAAAATCAATGACCAATCTAGTAGTTTGATTATTAAAAGTTTATATCAAAACCTGAAAGTTAATGATACTAAAGACGAAGCATTGCAGGCAGCAAAAGTCAGTTATTTAGAAAACGAAGCTGATTTAGTAACGGCGCATCCTTTTTATTGGGCAGGATTGGTGCAATTGGGAAATGCTAAAGCTTTACCTAAGCATTCAAGTAATTTATTTTTTTTAGGTATCAGTACTGGATTGGGGGTATTATTACTTTTATTTTGGCAGTTTTTTAACAGAAGGTCTTAAGTAATTTAATATGGATAGACCTCCTAGTGAAAAAATGATAAAAATCCGTTGTTCTATAATGTTTTTTCAACAACGAATTAAGTCAATAACGGATTTTTAAATCTTTATTACTAACGGGATAAAAAGGACATTTTTGCTGGATTCTAAAAATAACATTACGCCAATTCAAGAAATAGAAGCTGCTTTATTACAAGAAAAAGAAGTTCGTCTATTCATAAAAAGAGATGATTTAATCCACCCTCAAGTCTCAGGTAATAAGTGGCGCAAGTTAAAATACAATTTGCTTACCGCAAAAGCACAAAAGCAAGAAACGTTATTGACTTTTGGTGGCGCTTTTTCGAATCACATTTATGCAACTGCCGCAGCAGGAAAAGTCTTTGGTTTCAAAACGATTGGCTTGATTCGAGGAGAAAGAATCGAACCACTCAATCCTACTCTAGCCTATGCGGAGGAAGTCGGAATGGAATTACATTTTATTACTCGGTCGGATTATAGAAAAAAAGAGGAAGTAATTTACCAAAAACAAATAAGAGAACAATTTGGTGCCTTCTTTTTAATTCCAGAAGGCGGGACAAATATGTCTGCTATAAAAGGTTGTGCAGAATTAGTGGAAGAGGTTCAGGAACAATTACCGGAACTACCCGATTATTGGTGTGCTTCCTGCGGAACGGGCGGCACTTTAAGTGGAATTATTGCAGGTTTAAACGGACAAAAAGAAGTATTGGGCTTTTCTGCTTTAAAGGGAGATTTTCATCAGCAGGATATTAGTAAGTTACTCCATAAGGTATCGGACACTTTCAAAGTGTCCGACACCTTAGACAACTGGCAAGTCAATACCGATTATCATTTTGGCGGTTATGCCAAATTTAAACCGCCATTAATTGATTTCATGAATACCTTCAAAAAGGACAATAATATCCAATTAGAACCCATTTATACAGGAAAACTTTTTTATGGCATTTACGATTTAATAAAAAACGATTATTTCCCTAGCGGAAGTAGTATCTTCGCAGTTCATACGGGCGGACTGCAAGGAATCGCAGGATTTAACCGTCGTTTTGGCAATATTATTATGTAATCAGTTGCCAGTTACCAGTTGCCTGTTTTGCAACAAACTAACTGGCAATAGGCAACGGGCAACTCGAAACAGGAACAATGAATTACCTTACGTTAGAAAATGTTAGTAAAATCTACGGAGAAAAAGTACTATTTGACGAGATTGATTTTCAAGTCAGTAAAGGGGAAAAGATTGCAATAGTCGCTAAGAATGGTGCAGGTAAATCGACCCTTTTAAAAGTGATTGCTGGCATAGAACCTCCTGAAGGAGAAAATCAGAAAGTTTGGTTGTATAAAAATATAGAAGTAGGCTATTTGGTACAAGACCCAGATTTTGAAGGAGCGGATACGGTTTTAGACGCAGTCTTTAGTTCGGATAATCCGATGATGGCTGCACTACGAGATTATGAAGAGGCTTTAATTTTGCAGGATAAGCCAGAAAAGATGCAGGCGGCATTGGTTAAAATGGATGATTTGAAAGCTTGGGATTTTGAATCCAAGTTTAAAGAGGTTTTGTTCAAACTAAATATGACCAACCTTAATCAACCGATTTCAGAATTGTCTGGTGGTCAGAAAAAGCGATTGGCTTTAGCCAAATTAATTATTGATGACCCTGAGTTTTTGATTTTGGATGAGCCTACCAACCACTTGGATTTAGAAATGATAGAGTGGTTAGAGGAATATTTGCAGCAAAGTCGGATAACCTTATTAATGGTCACGCACGACCGTTATTTCTTGGAAAGAGTATGTAGCCATATTGTCGAATTAGACGGTGGTGTTTTATATCGTTATAAGGGGACGTATTCTGATTTTTTAGAAAAGAAAGCGGCTAGAGAAGAAAATCAATCGACCGTTTTAGACCGTACTAAAAAGTTGATGAAGCGGGAATTGGAATGGGTGAGAAGACAACCTAAAGCGAGGGGGACAAAGGCAAAATCGAGAGTAGATAAATTTCACGAAATCAAAGAAAAAGCGACCCAGAAAGTGGATAATTCCGAAGTTACCCTTGGAATTAAAGGGCAGCGAATGGGGAAGAAGATTCTAGAAGCGCATAATATTAGTAAAAGTTTCGGAGATTTTGTGGCCGTCAAAAATTTTGATTATAAATTTAGACAGAAGGAACGAGTGGGCATTGTAGGACCGAATGGTGTAGGGAAATCTACCTTTTTAAAGGTGATGACGAAGCAGCTGCGAACGGATTCAGGAAAAGTCGTAGTTGGAGGAAACACTGTTTTTGGCTACTATAATCAAGATGGGATTAAATTAGAAAAAGACCAAACCATTATTGACTATATCCGAAATATTGCGGAATTTATTCCAATGGATAAGGGGCAAAAATTAACAGCAGAACAACTGTGTGAACGGTTTCTATTTGATAGAAAACAACAGCGAGTTTATATCTCGCAATTGAGTGGTGGAGAGCGTAGACGTTTGTATTTATTATCTGTGTTGATGGAAAATCCGAATTTTTTAATTCTGGATGAGCCTACGAATGATTTGGATATTTTGACCTTAAATATTTTAGAAAATTTCTTAATGGAATTTCCTGGTTGTGTCATTATCGTGACCCACGACCGTTACTTTATGGATAAAATAGTCGAACATTTATTCGTTTTTCAAGGAGCAGGCAAGATCAAAGATTTTAATGGCACTTATACAGAATATCGAAGCGCTCAAAAAGCAAAAGCAATAGAAGATAGACGTTTAGCTTCGACTGTAGTGAAAGAGAAAAAGGAAAAGCCTGCTTTCCAGTCAAAAACAGCGCCTGGTTTAAATAGAGACCAACAGAAAGAATTTAAGCGACTAGAAAAGCAGATTGAAAAATTAGAAGAACGGAAAGCAACTATAACAGAGAAATTTAATGATACCAGTATTTCAGCGGAAGATATTGAAAAATATTCCAAAGAATTAGGGACAATAACAGAGGAAATAGAAGAAAAAGAAATGCGTTGGATGGAATTGGCGGATTTGGCATAAGTCGGTTGCCAGTTGTCAGTTGCGAGTTTATCGCTCAACCGGCAACAGGTAACTGGCAACGTTATCAAAAAGTTATTGGTAAATTTATCAGCGATTCCAGTATTTAAACTTCCTATTTTAGTAGGAAAAAGCGTTATGAGTAATAATAAAAAAGGCAAAAATATTAAAACAGATAATTCAAATTTAGCACAATCTTTTAAGGTCAGTAAACTCCTTACCTTTACTTTAATAAGTGGTCTGTTGATACCGCTTTTCTACATTTCCATATTATACGCTTTAACTACTTCTTGTGCACAACAGCAGCAATTAACAGGAGGACCAAGAGATACCTTTCCGCCCAATTTAATCAAAGAATTATCGACCCCTAATTTTCAAACTAATTTTGAGATACAAGATATTAGTTTAGTATTTGACGAATACATTGAACTGCGAGATGTCATTAAGCAAGTGGTTGTTTCTCCACCATTAAATTATATCCCAAAAGTAGAACGGGCAAAAGGATTCAAAACAGCCACTTTTAAATTTAATGAAAAAGAAGAGCTAAAAGAAGGCGTAACGTATGCCATTAGTTATGGAAAATCCATTAGAGATTTAACGGAGAATAATGAAGTAGAGAACCTACAATTTCTTTTTTCTACGGGGGATTATATTGATTCTTTAAAAATGTCAGGGAAAGTCGTGGATGTTTTAACGGGAGATGCGGTTCCTGAGGTGCTGTTTATGCTCTATAAAAACTTTGCAGATACGGTTGTTCGGACAGAAAAACCTTATTATTTTGGCAAAACGGACAATAAAGGGGAATTTACCATTAATTACATGAAAGCAGGGGCTTTTAAAGGGTTTGCCTTAGAAGACCAAGATTTGAATTACCTGTTTAATATTCCGAAAGAAAGAATTGGTTTCACTTTGGATTCTATTCTCATTACAGATTCAACAGAAACAGAGATAATCATCCAATTATTTCAAGAAATCACAACTTTGGAAAAACCTAAAATGGATGCAAGTACTTATGGTTTTATCAAGATGGGTTTTAAACGAGCGCCCTACGATGCGGTACTAAATTATGATGTTGTGGGGCAAGAATTGTATAAAGAAACCGAAGGAGATACGATTCGATATTGGTATAATTTACAAGATTCAGTTGATTGGAATTTCTATTTTCAAAGAGATACGCTGATAGATACTTTAACCGTGAAAGCCTTGAGTAGACAATTACAACCCATCGCTTTAAGTAGGCAGCGAACAGCAGACGAGGAAATTCCGATTAATCCATTTAAGCCACTTCCAATTACCTTTAATCATCCGCTTAAGAATGTGGATACTGCTTTGGTTAATTTTAGGGAAATAATTATTCAAACTACCATTGCGGATAGTACAGAAAATACAGAAATAGATACTTTAGCAGAAAGAACAAAAGATAAACCCGTTAAGGTCATACTAACAGATTCTACGGCAATTATTAAAGATGGAAACTTGGAGAATCCAGAAATAGATTCTTTAGAGGAAATAATGGATAGTACTTTCATCGATTTAATAACACAAGGGGAAAGATTGGTAGCGGGCTATCAAATTGATAGTTTGATAAAAAGAACCTTAATTTTGTCTTATGATTGGGAAGAGAACAAGACCTATCAATTAGCCTTTTTACCGGGTGCTTTGATAGATTGGTATGATGAACCGAATCAAGATACGATGCTTTTAACTTATGAAGTTAAAGCAAAAAATGATTTTGGAACGATTAATTTGACAGCGACCGAAATGGATAGCACAAAAAGCTATTGGTTTGAATTACGCCTTGGAACAAATGTAGTAAAGGGATTTTTAGTACAAAATACGACGACGTATAAGGAGTCTTTTCCTGCCTTATTACCAGGAAAATACGAATTAAAAATCATTGAGGATTTAAATGGCAATAGTCGATGGGACCCAGGGAACTATGATGAAAAACGACAATCAGAAAAGGTTTCTACCGCTACTATTGAAGAATTAAGAGCGGGATGGGATGTGGAAGCAGAAGTAAAGGTAGATTTTGAAGAAAAACAAGAGTCAATCCCAGAAGAAGAATCCAATTGATTAAGCGCTTGTTGGGGATTTGTTTTTGGAGATAAAAAAGGCGCTTTTTAACCCAAAACCTGTCCCGATACTTTGGGAGGATAAATTCCGAACAAGCGCTAAAGTAAAACGGATGGTTCATCCGTTATTATTAATGCGGATTAGTCGTCCGCTTTACCATGATAATCAAATACCATGATAAAATTTTTAGTAACAGGACTCATTCTTTATTTTATGTATAAATTCATGTTTAACGCTCCTTTAAGTGAGGGGCAAAAACAAGAAAATATTCGACAAGAAGGAGATATAGACATTCGTCGAGAAAGTAAAAATCCAAGAGACGATAGCGGAGATTTTATTGATTACGAAGAAGTAGAGTAATGTGCCCGTCAGCAGTTTGATTGTAACATAGTTCTCGAAACTGTGCAGTCGGCAGGAATTTATTAATAGCATATCAAGCAACTTCAATGATTATTGAAAGGTGCTACAAAATTTTACATTTGTCAACAGAAAATACAAAGATTAGCGATTGGGTTTTATACAAAAACAACCAATTAATTGCTTTTAATAAGCCTGCTGGAATTCCAATACAACCAGATAAAACCGAAGCTAAGTCTTTATTAGAATTGGGGGAAATTTACGCCAAATCGAATGTCTTTATTATTCACCGAATTGACCGTCCTGCTAGTGGCGTGATTTTATTTGCTAAATCTAAAAAAGGATTGGCTAGAATGAATGCTCAATTCCAAGAGCGAACCATTAAAAAGACGTATCTGGCTGTTGTCAAAAATACACCAGAAAAAGAAAAAGGACAACTGGTTCATTATCTGCGTAAAAATGAAAAAGCGAATAAAACGCAAGTTTTTGAAGAACCCATAAAAGGCGGGAAAAAAGCTATTTTGAATTATCAATTGATTGGTAAAAGTGATAATTATAGTTTACTAGAAATTGATTTAGAAACGGGGCGGCATCATCAAATTCGAGCGCAGTTAGCTAAAATTGGGTCACCGATTAAAGGCGATGTCAAGTATGGCGCAAGACGAAGTAATAAAGACCGTTCCATTCATTTGCATGCTTGGAAGTTAAGTTTTCAACATCCTGTTACTTCTGAGACGGTGGATTTAGTCGCTGATATGCCTGATGATTCGATTTGGAACTTTTTCAAATCGGAAATGCGGTGATTAAAGGGGGGATTCACCGCATATTATGCGGCGAATAAGTATATTTGTAGCAAACTTATTTTTCAATGTATATTCATTTAAGAAAAGGCTGGCCAAAATTCAAGTGGGATTACGAGCAAATTGCACCATTACTTTCAGAGGTAAGCAATTTGCAAGGGCGTCTTTTAGGCCAAATGGAAAATTTGGGATTTAAGTTACAGGATGAAGCGGTATTGGAAACCGTTGCGCTGGAAATTATTAAAAACCATGAAATAGAAGGTGAATTATTAAATAATTCGCAAGTAAAATCTTCTATTGCTCGAAAATTAGGCTTGGATTTTGAATCTGATGTAGAACCTTCTCGATATGTAGATGGTGTAGTTGAAATGATGTTGGATGCGACACAAAATTATAAGCAACCACTTTCAGCAGATAGATTATTTGGTTGGCATGGGGCACTTTTTCCAACTGGTAGAAGTGGAATGCATAAGATAACAGTAGCTGATTGGCGAAAAGAAGGTCTTGGTCCAATGCAAGTAGTATCTGGTGCTATGGAGAAGGAACGAGTTCATTTTGAAGCACCTAGTTCGGAGCGAATGGAGGAAGAAATGAAAGCGTTTTTGGATTGGTTTAATGCCGAGATGGAATTGAATTCTATTTTAAAAGCAGCAATAGCACACTTATGGTTTATTACCATCCATCCTTTTGATGATGGAAATGGAAGAATTACTAGAGCTATTACCGATTTGCAATTAGCTCGGTCAGATAGAAATAACCGTCGTTTTTATAGTATGTCCGCTCAAATTTTATTGGAACGGAAAGGCTATTATCAAATACTAGAGAAAACACAAAAAGGATTTCTAGATATTACAGATTGGATAGGTTGGTTTTTGACCTGTCTTAAAAATGCGATAGTAGCATCTGAGCGTATTCTTAAAAACACTTTAGTTAAGGCTAGCTTCTGGGAAATACATCGCCATACGCAATTGAATACTCGGCAGCAAAAAATGATTAACAAACTCTTCGATGGATTTGAAGGGAAATTATTTACTGCTAAATGGGCGAAAATGTGTAAATGCTCTAAGGATACAGCGCTAAGAGATATCCAAGATTTACAACAGAAAGGAATCCTCCAAAAAGAAGAAGGTGGCGGTAGGAATACGGCTTATGCTTTAATCTTGTCTAAAGAGCGTTAATTCTTCTTCCCAAATATCCGTTCAAAGAATTTTTTCTTTTTCTTCTTTTTAGGTTTTCGATTCTTTCGATTTTTAGGGGATTTATCATTCCGATTAGTCCGAGTTTTATTTTCTTCTGTTGGGGTAACTATTGCTGGTTTTTCTTGACCAAAGATAATTTCAAACAAAGTGGACGGAGCATTTTCCAAGCTATCCCAATTCACATAAACAGGCATTTCTTCTAAATAAGGAGCACAATCCATTTCCCAATAAAGGGAATCGGGGAGTGGGTCGAAAGTAGCATTTTCCCAATGCCTAAATTGAGGGTCTTTATAAACTTTACTCATAAATCTACCCCAAATAGGTAAAGCCATATTGGCGCCCTGCCCTAGACCGATGGTCCGAAAGTGAACTTTAGGAGACTCCGCCCCTACCCAAACACCCGCTACTAAATTAGGGGTATAGCCCATAAACCAACCATCTGAGTGATTTTGAGTGGTGCCTGTCTTTCCAGCAATATCGCCTTTTAAATGGTATTGATAGCGCAATCTTCGAGCTGTTCCGCTATCGACGACTGATTCTAGCATATTCGTCATCATGATAGCTGTTTCTTCTTTTAATACTTGCTTTATTTCGGGTTGCTCCTCGTCAAAATTAAATAAGACGTCGCCATTTTTAGTTTCTATGCGTCGAATGTAAGTAGGTGTTGTTCGCAAGCCCTTATTGGCAAAGGTTCCATAAACTTTTACCATATCGTACAAAGAAATATCAGGCGTTCCTAAAGCGATGGATGGGACACTGGGGATAGTTGAAGTGACCCCCATTTGTTCCGCCAAATATTTTACAGAATCAATACCTGCTCGCATAATTAAATCTACCGTTACAGCATTAACCGAATTACTCAGTCCTCCTTCCATAGAGTAAACACCACCGTACTGTCCATCCGAATTTTCAGGTTTCCAATCATCGTATTCTGTATAAATAGTCAAGCGATTATGGGTATATTCGCAAGGAGGGATTCCATTTTCTAAGGCAGTTGCATAAACCAATGGTTTAAAAGTAGACCCCACTTGTCTAGTTGATTTGACATGGTCGTATTGGAAATATTTATTATCAATACCGCCCACCCAAGCTTTGATGTGTCCGTTTTTAGGAGTCATTGCCAGAAAACCAGTATTCAATAACATGAAGTAATATTGAATCGAATCTAGTTTGCTCATCTCCTTTTCGACTTCCCCGTCCCAGGTGAAAATGGTCATTGGGCGTTTTATTCTAAAAAGGCTATCTATCACGCCTTGTGGTTTATCTGCTTTTTTTAGACGTTTATAATAAGGCGTTCGTTCAATAATTTTTTGTATTTCTCGACGTACTTCTTTGGAAGGCCCTTTTTTCCAATGATTAAAAAAATCTGCTTGTAGTTTTCGCATATGTTCAGTTACTGCCTCCTCTGCGTAAGCTTGCATACGGGCGTCTATGGTCGTGTAGACTTTTAATCCATCCGTATAAATACTATAAGCGCTACCATCTGATTTTTTAGTATCCTTTAATAATTTTTTTAATTCTCCTCGAAGGTGTTCTCTAAAATAAGTACCAATGCCCTCCGTTGTACCTTCCATTGAATAGCGCAATTTCAAGGGTTTATTTTCAATAGAGTCCACAGTGTTTTTTGCCAAATAACCATATTTGACCATTTGTTTTAAAACGGTATTCCGTCGATTTTGCGCCCGATCAGGATGATTGATTGGATTATAATAAGAAGTGCCTTTAAGCATCCCTACTAAAACGGCAGCCTCTTCTAGTTTTATATCATTGGGATTGGTATTAAAAAACCGCTTAGAGGCCACTTTGACCCCAAAAGTATTTTCACTAAAAGAAACGGTATTCAAATAAAGGGTCAGTAATTCTTCTTTAGCATAAATCCGTTCTAAGCGCTTGGCAATAATCATTTCTCTCACCTTATTAACAGGGAGCGATAACAGCCTATATTTTTTCCGCTTAAATAAATTTTTGGCGAGTTGCTGACTTAAGGTACTCCCGCCACCCGAAGATTCATCTTGCATTAAAACGGATTTAAAAAAGACCCGAAACCAAGCTTGAATATCAACGCCATCATGGTCAAAAAAACGAACATCTTCTGTTGCCACTAGTGCATCTAAGAAATAAGGAGAAATTTCATCTAAACTAGCATTAATTCTATTTTGTCGATAATATTTTCCTAATAATAGTCCATCTTCTGTATAAACTTGAGAAGCATTGCTATTTTCTATTTCTTGTAATTCTTGGGTAGTAGGTAAGGTATCAAAAAGCTCAAATCGAATGGACATATAAAAAACGGTCACAAAGAAGAACCCAAATATCCCTAAACTTCCTCCAATTAAGGCAGCCCAAGCACCTTTCGGATATTGTTCTTTTGCGACTAACCATTTTTTATAAAATGGTTGAAATTTTGTTTTCAGCCATTCTTTTCGTTGCAGAAAAGCTTCTTTGATTGGAGTTGGTATCAATTGTTTACGCACGGATTGGTAACCTTTGTTTATAGTAAAGCTTAGTGATGATAGGTGATTTGTTAAAGAGTTAAAAATTAATCCTTATATTTATCACCTTCTTTATCAACGAAATTTATGGTAAACTTATTAAGTTTACAGTAACATATTATAGCTTTTTTGTTAAAAACTTGTTTTACAATAGTGTTTAGTAATAATAAAGCAACAGATTCGTTTCTTACTAGCTATTAAACTAGACTCCCTAAATTATGCGAAAACTATTAACATTCCTCTTATTTTTAGCCTTTTTTCACGCTTGTTCTACCATCTATGTAGACAAGCAGCAAACACCTAACGTCGTAGCTATTCCCGAAGATTACCAACCTAAAATTGGTAATAAAAAAGTACGCACTCAGCTTCAAGCAGAAGCAGAAAAGTTAATTGGTAGTAAATATAAATATGGGGGGACAACTCCCAAAGGGTTTGATTGTTCTGGTTTTACAGGTTATATATATGATAAAGCTAAAATAGACATTTCTAGAAGTTCTCAAACACAAGCCAAAAAAGGTATTAAAATAAAGGTCAAAGATGCACAGAAAGGAGATTTAGTCTTCTTTACAGGAACAGGTAAGAACAAAATTTCTCACGTAGCAATGGTGCTTTCCAATGATAAAAAAGGAATCGTTGTCGTACATAGTACCACTTCTAAAGGGGTGCGAAAAGATAATATTACTCATTCTGCCTATTGGAAACCCAAGATTTTATTTGCGCGACGAATTGTAGATTGAGAAGTAAGTTATTAAGTATATTGTTTTTTTACATATATTTGAATTTTATTAGAATTCTTGTAAAAAATCACGCATCATGGAATTAGAAAAAGTTATTAATTTTCTACATCAAGAAGGCTGGGAAAAAGCAAAAAAAAACGGGGAGTTTGTTTTTTATAAGTCGCCTACTCATATCGGGCTATCTGATAATTATACTTTACCAATTCCCATCTTAACGACGACGAATGAGGCAGATTTTCCAAGGCGATTGAACGAAGCGATTGATTTTTTATCTGAAATATATGAAGTAACGCCCGAAAAGTTATTTTATGAGGTGGGTAATTATTTAGAATTTTTAAAGGGGGATGCCTTATTCTTTACCCTAAAATCAGAAGAGGTACGCTTTAGTCATACCTTAGAATTAAATCACATTATTCAATTTTTAAAAAATCTATCTACTTCTTACGAAAATTATGTAAAAATAAAATTCCAGCAAAAATTGGGCGGACTTTATGATAATGACCCTTTTAAAATTCATAAAGCAGTTAATAAGTTATTAGCGTTTTCCAAGTTAAGGTTAGTCGATTTAGAATTTGAGAGTTTTAGTTTTGGGGTATCTGTGGATAAACAAATGGGCAATGAGCAATTAACTAAAGAAATGAAGGGCTTTAGAAAAGAATTATTAATCGCTTATAAAAGGGAAGTAATTGAGTTAGATTTTATGTCTGAAAAAGCCATTAAAGGGGTATTACAAAAATTTTCTGCTCAGGAACGAAAAGTTATTTATGAGCCACTTATTAAAAGTATTAACCAAGAAGCCTATACTATAATTTTAACCAATTCTAAATTTACGCCACAAATAGCCTATCGAAAAATTCCACAAAATACGATTAAACGAATCATTCCTTCAAAGGTAAAAGAACAACTAGTCGCCGATATAAAGATGATGCAAATCATTGTCCCTGTTGATAGAACCAAATCAAAAATCACGATTCGGACAAAAGAAATTGAAAATAATTTCTTTTCTCAACCCATTGAAGAGTACAAAATAACGGTAGACACGATTGAGGCGGGCGAAGAAAAAATTAAGCTTAAAGAAAAAATAGATTTTACGATACAGCAAGAAAAAGAGACGGGTGAATTCCTCGTCATTTTTAAACCTTTAGCTTTTGAACTTAAAGTAAAAGATTTTAGTAAGATTAAGAGTGAGTTTTTTGCTGCCTTCATTAGTAACTTAAATTATTATCAATACATTATTAAAAGAGGAGAGCAAATAACAAAACCTTCGGAGAAACGATTAGTGAAGTTTTTTGGCTTGGTCCTACCAGATTGATATCATTTTATTCGGCTACTGAATTAGTATTAACTCAAGTTGTGGACAATTGTTGTATTGCTATATTGTTTCATTGTTACGGTAATGGATAACCCTTAACCCGCTAGACTGCTAGCGGGTTGGTTCGAGATTTTAGCCCCATTAGCAATATAACCATAAAACAATATAACCATTTTAACTGCTCCTCAACTTGGATTAGTATTAAATAATCGCCATTGTTGATAGGCTGGTTGTTGCTTCTTTTTTATGCTTGTCAAATAATCGTTTAACCTGCATCGTATTCAATTTGTTTCCCCTACTATTTCTAAAATTCTTTTCATTTAATCGGTCAGCTATTTGCTGAAAGGTGAGCCCATTTTGCCTATAAGCTTGAATGACTAAAATAAGTTCTTTATTAATTGATAAATCTTGTTTTCGCCCTTTTTTCAAGAGTTCATTTTTTAAGGCTTCATTCTCTTGTTCCAATTTTTTCATTTCCTGAAATAACTGTTCTACTCTTCGATAATCAAAAGCCTCCTTTAATGCTGGTTGATGTTCAACGGTAGTTCGTCCGTCTGCATTTTTTTTGATGGAAAAAGCGCCCGCATTTGCGCCTTTAAAATGTCCTTGCCAATGAGGTGGAAAAACATTGCTATAAAGCTTCACAAATTCGCAAACATCGGTGATTCCTTCACAGGTAAAATGAATGTTCAACATATAGTGCTTCATTTTTCGCTATAACATTTAAAAAAAGGTTATAACAATTTGTTAATAATGTTATAGCATTATACGATTTGGAAATCATTTCGATTTCACTTGAACTGAGAAAATTTGCCTTAAAAACAGCATTTCTTTTCAAATAATAAACAATGGGTTGATTTAGAGTTATTTAGGGATAACGGGCTTAATAGAAGTTTAGCTACATTTGTAATGTCTCCCAGCTGTACAATGATTGTTTAATCGATAATGATTAAATGCTAGTCATAACATTTCTAAAAAAGGTTATAGGAGGGAATGATTTGAGATTATTACAATTTTGATGGTATAAGGAGTAAGGCAAGTAATAATTTAAGTCGGACAACTGGTAGTAAGGCCTAAATAGGCTGACCGTGAATACGATTTTGTAACCACCAATTTTAATTGGTAGGTTGACTTGTAATGTTTTAAGTTGAACCAGCCAATTAAAATTAGCGGTTACGAATAATTTACGGTCAGCCTGTTTAGGCTTTCTCGTCTCTGACCTTTAAATCGGTTTGGTATATAGGTACAAGCATAAAGGCCTTGGGCAGGAAAACCTGTAAAGGTTTTGCTACCCGTCTATTCTAATTCTTCACAACTTGAGTTAATTAATAATTAAACAGGATAGGTAATGAACACAAAAAATAAACAAGCTTTTAAAACGGTTAACTGAATTAAAAATACAATTTATCAAGAAGTTCTAGAGTTTCTTTTCCAATAAATGATTTTTTTTAGAAAAAATAAACGCTATTTAGCAGAGAGTTGATATTAAAAATGCTACAAAATAGCGTAGGTTTAAATTTATACAATTTACATTTTAATCAATATAAATGACAAAACCCTTGCAAATTATTCATTTACAAGGGTTTATATTTTATGTCTGTTGACCTACCAGGACTCGAACCTGGAATGCCAGAACCAAAAACTGGTGTGTTGCCAATTACACCATAGGTCAATGCCACACTACTTTTCAGAAGCGACTGCAAAGTTATAACATTTTTTAATCTTTGTAAAGACCTAGGTCAAAAAAAAACGATTTTTTTTTAAAAAAATGAAAATATTTTTTATTTATCTAATTAAGGTCAAGCTTCCCATGTCCGTTTTTTCCTCTTCTCCACACATATACCGTACTCGATATAGTAAAACACCAGGATTCAATTCTTGGCCATTAAATGTGCCATCCCATTTATCGAAAGGACTAGTCGTATTAAAAATACGGCCTCCCCAACGATCAAAAATTTCAAACTCTACTAACTTTCCTTCTAAGACAATTGAATTACTGATGCCATATAAATCATTTCTCCCGTCATTATTGGGGGTAAAGGCTTTAGGTAATTGGGCAACACAAGGTAAATCTTCTGGGTCAATAACGGTAATACGGATAGTATCCGAAGCATTACAAAACTGGTCTGCTAAATCTAATTGATAAGTAAACGTACCAGCTGAAGTCGGTGCAATACTAGGTTCTGGGGCACTTGGATCGCTTACACCATTGATAGGATTCCAAGCAAAACCATCTGCACAGGTCTGCCCTATTTCAATATCTACCGAATTGCCTAAGAACAAAATAGCATCATCATTTTGAATACGGTCAGGCCCTAAATACAATGCTCTTATTTCTTCTAAGCGCAAAGCTCGATTATACACTCGTAATTCATCAATTAAACCAGCAAAACGATTTTCTGTAATGCCTACGCATTCTCCATTGGCGATATTTAATTCTGCATTATTATCAATTTGAACTCTAGAATCCGTTGCCCTTTCTTGGATTAATACGCCATCAATAAATAACTGACTTCTATTGGCTTTTCTCACAAAGACAATATGTGACCAACAAGAACCAAAGTCTAGTTGGGCACTTACAGGGGCTTCTCGATTAGCATCTTGGCTTAATTGTACATTAATGAAATTAGAACCAGAAGCATAATTAATCCCAAAAGACCGATCGATGCCACAAGCATCTCTTTTAGAAATAATGTCCTGTACACCTACGCCATTGGTCGGTTTGATATAAAGACTTAAAGAAAAATCAATGGTATTAAAAGTATTACTAATCGTACCTAAAAAAAGTAAATAATCATCAATTCCATCTAACAATAGTGCATTTCCAGATACCCCACAAATACATTGAGGGTCGCCTACAATAACTGCCGCTTGATTATTACCACTTTCTTCTTTGCCTAAATTCTGACAATCATCAAAAGAGTAATGCGCAATCAACCCATCCGTAACATCTTGACCATAGACTAAACTTGTCAAACATATAGCTATACAACAAAAAAAGAACCTCATTCAATTGGAATTATCAAAGTACTATTGAGTACTGTTTATTTTAAAAATAAAGTAATTGGTAGTTTCTTTAAAAGTAACTACGGGTATGTAAACGTTAATCTATTCGCAATATTTTACTTCTTTGGCTAAACTAAAGTTGCCAATTAGTCAAAAGTATTGTTTGAGGGAAGGAGTTAGGCTAGAATAGCTGAATTTTAGGGGCTATTTTGAAGGAATATTGAAAGGGTTGCGAGTTACGAGTTACGGAGTGAGTCACGATATTTGCTTAGTGCTTGCAGGAAATTTGGATTACTCAGCCCACAACAGGTAACTCGCAACTGGCAACTGGTTTTATTTCCCAAGCATATCTGCTAAGCCCCCCATTCCAGGAGGCATCATATTTTGCATTAATTTTTGACTTTCTTCTCCCTGTTTAGCCGCTGCTTTTTCCAAGGTTCTATTAATGGCGACTAATAATAAATCTTCTACTTCTTCCGTATCTTCCCAATCTAATTTGGTCTTATCGATAGAGATATTTAAGATTTTTTGGTTGGCATTAGCAACGACCTTAATGGCACCATCAGCTGCATCGCCAGTTACTTCAATAGTTGCTAATTTTTTTTGTAATTCCTCTTGCTGTTGTTCTATATTTCCGAATAAATCTCCGAACATGTTTATAATTTTGAATGATTAATGATAAAAAGAGTTCCTTATTTATGACTATTTTATTTAATGTTTATCCAAAAACTTAATGATGGGTTACCATTAATAAGTTGTTCCTTTCTAAAAATACCACCGTTCTTGAGTATTACTTTTTTGGAGCCAATATTGTTCTTGTCGCAGGTTAATAAAGCGCGTTGAATACCAATTTTTTTTGCTGCTTCAAGTGATAATTTTAGTATTTGTGTGGCATAACCTTTTCTTCTGTGCGTTGGGCTAATACCGTACCCTATGTGTCCACCTTCAAGGAGTAATTGATCATTTAGTGCATGTCTAATATTTGAAGTACCAACTATTTCATTGTCCTCATTTAATAACCAAAAGGTTGTATGACAAACAAATCCTTTTTCTGGATTTATTTCAAGGTTGTTATTTTTTGCTATAAACTTTTCAAAATCCTCCGTATCATATTTTAAGGAAAAAGGAACCATTTTCTCTGTAGTCTTTTTCCAACTAGCCAACATTTCTAAATAGGCTGTTTTTAAATTAATAGTTGGTTTTACTAACCGCATATCTTCTTATTTTTACCCCAATTCCTCTGCTGGAATCCAAAGCAATTTTTTAAACTCTTGAACTTTGTCATCGACTACTTTAACGCCTTCATTTTCTAATAGTTCTTGCATCATAGTTGGATGAGGAAAATGGCCTCGACCACTCAATTCTCCTTTCCGATTCACGACTCGATGTGCTGGCACGGGGTCATCCGTATTCCAATTACATTTATTGAGTGCCCAGCCAACCATTCTAGCAGAACCTAGTGATAAATAATCGGCGATAGCGCCATAATAAGTAATTCGTCCGTGTGGAATAAGTCGAGTGACTTCAAAAACTTGCTCAAAGTAATTACTATTTTTACTCATTGACAATAAATCTTTTAGAGAAAATTTGTGCTCCTATTTTTCCTTTTAACAAATAAACGCCATTTTGGAAATGGCTAGTATTGAGTTGAATAATAGAAGTGTTAGGAATATTTTTTTCGTAGAGTACTTGTCTACCCAAGGCATCATAGCCACTTAAAACAACTTCTTTTGTTAGGGTTTCTGAAAATTCAAGGATAACTTTATTTGTTGCTGGATTTGGATATAATTGAATCGATTTATCATAAAAATTAACGGTTGAAGAAATAAGCTGTGCTACAATTTTAAACCGATTATTAGACATGTCAAAGAAAACATTATCCGAACATTTCACTTTTATTCTAGCCCTATTCGTCGTTGTGTCAGGCAAAGCAACCATTGTTGCGCCATTATTGGGGATATTGGCCGCCAATAATTCAGGAAAATCTTGCCCGTTATTAAAAGATAAATAAATATCTACGTTAGCACAATTAACGGGTGCGGCTGTCGTATTGGCAACATCCCATTGGACCAAAATAGAATCACCCATTTCATATTCTATATTGGCAGAATCAGGTTGCAAAACTAGGAAAGGGCCTGCTTTGGCAGTCGCTGAAAAAGCAACTTCGGCAAAAGCAGTACGACCTCCTCCTTCTTGATTATCTCTCACCGTTACGCCAAAAGTTAATTGTCGAGTAGTATCAGGTAAGACTTCGCCAGACACCATTTTGTTTAATATAATATTAGTGATTCTAGGGAAAACCCTGGTAGCGACTCTCGACGGTTTAAAAGTAATAAAACTTGGTGCGTTTTCGATTGGAAAACCGATTTCGCTAACTGCCCCCGTATCGAATTGTTCCCAACTATAAGTTAATGCAGTGTTTTCTGCATCTGATGCGGTTGCGGTTAATTCAAAAGGAGTAGCAATTGGAATTGCAAAACCACTTGCTTTAACCGAAACTATTGGCGGGGTATTTTCTGTTGGAATCTGTTGAAAACAACCAATCGTATCACTGGCTAAAGCACTATTAATTTCTTGAATACTAATTCCATGTAAATTATCTTGCGGGATACCAACGACATTAAATGGACCACAAACACCTCCATAAGACATAACGGTACTTCCACTCCCTGGTTCTACTGCGGTGGCAGCATTTCTTTGACTTTCGTTTACTGGTTGTCCGCAATTACTCCAAGTATGATTCGCGCCTAGTTGGTGCCCAATTTCGTGATAGAGCGTTCTTCTAAAATCTGGAATACTTTCATCAAAAATACAAGATACGCCTCGTGCTTTATTTTCCTCAGAGCATACACTAGCTAAAAAGGCAACACCTGATACGCCTCCTGTACATTCTGCTGAAAAGACGTGTCCTAAATCATAGGTGTCGGCACCAATTAAACTATCTAACAAAGCGGTATTTGAAGTTAATATTTCAAAAGCTCCGCCAGGGTCATCAAAGGGCGAGGGCATACTATCCGTAAAAATTAGCTGGTCATTATTTTCATGCAAAAGAAAACGAACCCCTGCATCTCTTTCATAAATCACATTTAAGCTAGTTAAGGAATTAACGATACTAGATAAGGCAGATTCAATAGTTCCACCTGTAGCGTTCGTAAATTGTTCTGTAGCGGTAATGGCTATACGAAAGGTTTTAAGGGCGGTGTTTAAATTGGTATCTATTGGTACTTGATTATTTGTGGGCTGAATAGTTTTTAAGGCGTGGTTGCCACAAATTAATTGTTGGTTGTTTTTGTCAATAAGGTCTGATGCTTGATAGAGTAGATAAACAGCATCTTGCCCTTCAATATTTGCGTGTTCAATAAAAAAAGATGCTGCATCGGTTACAAAATGCCCATATAGCCCTTGATGCGTCCAACTAAAACGTCCGTGCAGGGTTTTATTTTGTTGTGCTTGAACGATAAAGGATTTAATAGTAGGATATTTTGTATTTAATTTCTCTGCTATAATTGGAGAGGCAACCAGGTCTATAGATGAGAACGTATGGATAGGTAAAGGAATCGTTATCGAACTATTCGTTTGTCTAGAAGGAGCAAAAGCTGGATTTATGGCTTCTAAAAATAACGATTCATTTAATTGAAATAACTGGTAGGTTTTCAAATTCGCTACTTTTTCTTTGGCTATTAGACGCTTATTAACAGCTGTCCATAATTTATTCTGAGCGTTTAAAGAGGTGGAAAGTAATAAGAAAGTCAAAAAAAATAAAAAGTGATAAAAAAACGTGCTTAAACAAAATTTTTTCTGTAGCATAAAAATTTGGTTCTATGTGCTGATAAATGATTGAAACTGCCTAGTTTTGCGCAACTTCCTTTTAAAATAGCTTTTAAAAGAAAAGATCATAAGTAAGTCATTTTTTTTTGTTTAACGTTGTTTACAGAAAAATGACAAACATCCACAATTAGAGCGCTAATTTTGTCGTCAGAAGGAATGTAATATACACATTACAGCTAATTTAAAAAATTCATATATGGTTCATTCCTGGCGCGGACAAAAAAAATATATGCTAAACGAATATAAAATACTTACGGTAACCCACAAACATGTCCGTTTGGAAAGGATTGGTGATTTTTTAATATCCCATTCCAATGAAGAAGCATTGCAAGGAAAATTAGATGAGCTCAAAGATAAATTTAATTTAGAAGAACTTTTATATGTTGCAACGTGCAACCGAGTAATCTATTTATATAAGTCCGCAAGCGCACTTAATTTACCTTTTCTTCAAGCTTTCTTTCAAATAGTTAATCCAACACTTTCTCCAGATTATATTCAGCGTATTGTTACAGTCTACGAAGGCAAAGAAGCCGTTAATCATATTTATGAAGTATCCGCTTCGATTGATTCTTTGGTGGTTGGAGAGCGAGAGATTTTGCGCCAGATTCGAGAGGGATTTTACAAATGTGAAAAATGGGGATTGATTGGAGATGGCATTCGCTTATTGATGAAGCACTTAGTAGAAGCTTCTAAAGAGGTTTATTCACAAACGAGAATAGGGGAAAAGCAAATTTCTGTTGTTTCTTTAGCGATTAAAAAATTACTAGAAAGTAATATTGCTAAAGATGCTAGGATTTTATTAGTAGGGGCGGGGCAGACGAATCAGTTAGTCGCTAAATTTTTGGTTAAATATGAATTTAGCAATGTAACTGTATTTAATCGAAGCCTTGAAAAGGCAACAAAATTAGCAGAAAGATTTAATGCTGCTGCTTTTTTATTAACAGAATTACCTAATTATAAAGCCGGTTTTGATTGTATGGTTGTTTGTACAGGGGCGACAGAAGCAATTATCAAACAATCAACCTACCAGCAACTTATTGGCGAAGACACTACGGAAAAATTAATTGTAGATTTATCTGTACCAAATAATGTAGCCAAAGAGGTCGTTGATGGTTTTAATATCAATTATATAGAAATAGAAGATTTAAAGCAGTTAGCGGCACAAAATTTAGATTTTAGAAAGCAAGAAGTAGGGAAGGCAAAAATTTTGCTTCGACAGCAAATCAATGAATTTCAGAAAGTCTTTCAACAAAGACAAATTACTAAAGCTTTGCAGAGCGTTCCGTCTGAAATAAAAGCCATTAAAGAAAGAGCACTTAACGAAGTCTTCAAAAAAGATTTAGATGCATTAGATGATAATACTAAAGCACTGGTTGAAAAGATGATGACTTATATGGAAAAGAAGTGTATTAGTGTGCCTATGAAAGCAGCAAAGGAATTAGTAATGTAAAAAACGGTGTATGCTTAATAGTACAGGGCATACGGTAATATTGTGTAAGCCAATCTTTTTTAAATTCCAACTTTAAATTCAAAGCCTGCTCCGAAAATTATCGGGGCAGGCTTTGAATTTAAAATTTGTTTAGTTCCTTCTAATTAAATTTTCCTAGTTTGGAGGTACTGTATACCATTCACCATCCTTAATAAGCCCGCTCATTACGCTGTTCCACATAATTAATAAATGCCTTATTAACGACTCTAAACCCACCTGGTGTAGGATACTTTCCTGAAAAATACCAATCGCCATTATTATTCGGACAAGCTTTATGTAAACCATCAATTTGCTGATAAATTACTTTGACTTCTGGTTTAATATTAGGTGGAGTAATCATTTCTGCAATCTTAGTAGAAACTGCTTCGTAGCTAAATTCATTATATAAATCAATCAGTGGATTCCCCATTTCTTCTAAGGGTAATTTTAATTGTGCTTTACATTTTTTATAGGTTTCTTTGATTAAGTGTGTCTTTCCATGCTCGTTTAATAAAGCAATTAAAGCTTTAAAAGCAACAAAATTTCCTATTTTTGACATATCTATACCATAGCAATCGGGGTAACGAATTTGAGGTGCGGAGGAAACAACAATAATTTTTTTAGGTCGAAGGCGAGAAACTATTTTAATAATACTATCTTTTAAAGTAGTTCCTCTAACAATAGAATCATCTAGTAAAACTAAATTGTCTTTTTCATTATTGACAATTCCATAAGTGACATCATAAACATGTGAGACCATTTCTCCTCTTGTTGCATCGTCCGCGATAAAGGTTCGTAGTTTGGCATCTTTAACGACGGTCTTTTCTATTCTTATTTTTTGAGCAAGAATTTTTTCTAGTTTCTTAGGTTTTAAATCTGTCCCTAAGCTTAAAATCTGTTCTTGTTTACGTTTGTTTAGGCATTTTTCAGCACCTTCAACTAAACCATAAAAAGCGGATTCCGCCGTATTGGGTACATAAGAAAATACGGTATTTTCAATATCGTGATTGACGGCCTTTAAGACTGATTTTGTTAATTGTTCGCCTAATTGTTTACGTTCTAAATAAATATCTCTATCGGTGCCTCTAGAGAAATAAATGCGTTCAAAAGAACAAGGCGTTCTTTTTCTTTTCGCTATATATTTTTTCTCTTTAACTGTTCCATTTTTCTTAATAATCAAAGCATTTCCTCGTCCTAATTCTTGTACTTTCGTAAAATGGACATTCATCGCTGTCTGAATAGCGGGTCGCTCAGAAGCAACTACGACTATTTCTTCATCTGCGTAATAAAAGGCTGGTCGAATGCCACTAGGATCTCTAATGACAAAAGCATCTCCATGTCCAATCATTCCTGCAATAACATAGCCTCCGTCAAATTTTTTGCTTGCTCTACGGAGCATTCGTTTAACATCTAAGTTCTCGAAAATTAAATTATTGATTTCTTGATTGGTATAGCCATCTGGTTTGTGCCAATTGAATAAGCGCTGTACTTCATCATCTAAGAAATGGCCAATTTTTTCCATAACCGTCACCGTATCCGCCTTTCGTTTTGGATACTGACCTAATTGAACTAATTCTTCAAAAAGTTCATCAACATTGGTCATGTTAAAATTACCTGCTAAAACGAGGTTTCTACTAATCCAATTATTTTGTCGAAGGAAGGGGTGGCAAGTTTCTATAGAATTGTCACCGTGGGTACCATAGCGTAAATGGCCCATTAGTAACTCTCCAGTATAGGGCTTATTTTCTTTGAGCCATTTTGGGTCATTTAATTGTTCAGGTGTTAAATCTTTAAAATGTAGACTCACATCTCTGAAAAGGTCTGCTAAGTAATTCGTTGAGACACATCGCTTGCGACTGATATAGCGTTTCCCCGGTTTAGGGTCTAATTTAATAGTAGCCAATCCTGCGCCATCTTGCCCTCTATTCCGTTGTTTCTGCAAGAGTAATTGCAATATATTTAGCCCATAAAGCGCTGTTCCATATTTTTTATGATAAAACTCCAATGGTTTTAATAATCGAACTACTCCTAAACCACACTCATGTTTAATTGAATCACTCATAGATAAAAATTAGCCTTATTCAGTAGGCAGTAAATAGTAGGCAGTTTACAGTTTTTCAATAGACTTTTTAAAGGGTAACAAGTCTAACTATTAGTTTTCCTAAATGATAAATATTGGAGACTAATAAAATTACCTACTTAGGCTACCAGATTTTTTTAAAAGAAACGGCAAAGTTACGAGAAATAAAAAGACTTAATAGAAGATTATGGTTAGAAAAACACGCTTTAGGGGAGAAATATTGATTTATACTAAAAAAGCCCGTAACAGCGACAATTTTGTCAACTAGTACGAGCTTTTTATTGAGGATTAGAACAGTACTTTGAATGAATGTCCTGTTGCTACATCGTTCCTCCTAATTAAGTTACTTTTCTATAAATCAGCATCCCCACGGAAAGCAGAGAAGTCAAATAACATAGAAAATCTTAACGTATTATCTAATGGATTTCTCTGATTTGTAGTTGGCACTAAGTAAGAAATATTTAAGCCGAATACATTGTATTTTAAACCTAAACCAACGGTGAAATATTTTCTATTCCCCTTCGTCGCATGCTCATAAAAATAACCTGCTCTAACGGCAAATTGTTTATCATACCAATATTCTAAACCAACAGAATACATCAATTCTCTCAATTCTTCTGAGATACCACCTTGTGCATCACCAAAAGAACCGAAAATACCTGAAAAGTTAGATACTTCTTTATAATCGGGTACGCCATTAGCATTATCATCTGTCCCTGCTGGGTCAGGAGTGGGGGCCATTAATTTATTAATGTCCATGGCTACTGTTAGGCTATTGAATTCATCAAAATTCAACTCCCAAGCAGCACCCATACCAAAATTAGCAGGAATAAAGTCTTTATTAATAGAGTTGGTATAAGTAATTTTTGACCCTAAATTGGTTAAGGCGACCCCTAAAGTAAGATTAGAAGTACTATTACTTAATTCTACTGGTGTCGTATAAGTCATCGAAATATCTGCGGCAAAAGCAGTTCCAGCAGAAATTTGTTCTCCACCTACTTCTTGCCCCGCAGCTAAATTAGAGTATATGAATTTTGCGCCTAAACCAGCAGACAATTTATCGCCTAATTTTCTAGCATAAGAACCGTTCAATTCAAATTCATTAGGTCGACCATTTCCTAAAGGCATACCATTTTCATCTGTAAAAGCAATATCTCCAAGAGAGAAATAGCGTAAACTAAAGCCTACTGCTTCTTCCGTATTCAATTGATAATAGCCGGATAGGTAAGCTAAGTAAACATCATTGACATTTAGCGCTCTTAACCAAGGCGTATAGGTAACTGCGACCCCCCCTTTATCTTCTCCAAAAACCATTTTTGAACCATTGAAGTGCATGGAGTTAGCATCAGTTGAAGTAGCAATTCCAACATCGCCCATTGCCGCAGAACGTGCATCTGGTACAATTCTTAAAAATGGAACAGCGGTAATAATAGTATTGACACAAGGTTCTCCTAAGACGGTTTCATACATACCCGTACCAGAATTGAAGAAACATTGTGCGGAAGCCTGCTGAGTAATTCCCAACAGCATTACTATAAATAAAGTATTGAATAATGATTTTTTCATAGCTTCATTGCGTAAAGGGCGAAAAAAAGCCCGAATGTAAGAATTTTTGTGGTCTAAATAATTCATGTCGATTAAAATATGTTGTTGCACTAATTTAGTTGTTGCGTCTCCTTGAAAATTATTCAAACATTCTAACTTCCAATTCGATTATTTTAAAACTATAAATTTGCCGAAATATTGCCAATGTTAAGAAAAACTTAAAGTGTATATTCACCAAAAGTGTAAAATTAGCAAAAAGAATAAGAGTTATTATAATCCTTGTTATAATAACACGATTAATAAGGTCCAAAACCTTATTTTAAGATAACGAGCTTTTGAAAATCACTATTAACTATTTTTCCTATCCCGTTACTAGTAGAAGGTCGAACACTTACTTTATATACATAAGTCCCTCTCGCTAAATTTCCTCCGTATTCATCCTTTCCATCCCAATCAATACCACTAACTTGATTTCCATCACTAATGGCTTGGGCATCAAGTGTTTTTACTAAACGACCTGAGACAGTAAAAATACGTACTTGTACTTCCATTGATTGTCCTGGACTAAGGTTATGTAAAAATTGGAATTGAGTTGTGGAGGTAAAAGGATTAGGATAGTTCAAAACTCGTTCCAAAGCTGCATCTTCTGATTCCGCAACTAAAAATTCTGTAATTCCTTCGGAAGAATTATTAAAAACATCCCATGCTTTTATCTTTATTTGATGTACTCCTAATGCTAAATCACTCAATGGGAATTGAACGATACCACTAGTATGGTCATCTTGTGCTGCTTCGTAAAATTCATTTAATAAAAAAGTATTTTGGGTATTATTATCCAAGACCCCAGTTAAATCATGTCCGATACTAGTCCCTGAAACATTAATACCGTTTTCATCAGATAATAGAACAAGTAGTGTAGGATTAGCATTCGTCGTACCACCAAAAACAAAAGTAGAATCGTTCATAAAAACGGCTATTTCTGGTCCTTCATTGTCTACAATAGCATCTGCTTTTGTCCCTCCAATAATTACATTATTATAAAAACCCGCTGCATCTATTGCTCCATTTTCTGCATAATAACTTATTTTACCAAAGCCATATTCATAATTAATATCTTTAGGAATGACAAAAGTAAACTGAAAGCGACCATTCGTAACACTCGCCGTTCCTTTAAACAAAACGTTCTTTTGAATGTCGAAAGGCAAAACTCGACTTGTATTATCATTCATTAGATTAGAAACTGTGACTTTTTTGTCAAAAACAGTTGGAAATATTTTACCATTAAAAGTAGTCATTGGATGACCAGTTGCATCTGCTATAAATCCTTCCACGGTTACTTTTTCTAAAGCTTGTAAGGTATCTGCTACCGTTGCATCAATTGGTTTGTCATTAATTTTAGTCGTAATAATATCAAGTTTTGGTAAAGCCAATTGCATAGATGGGTCGCCAATTAGGGTGAATTTTCTAGCATTGATATTTGTTGTATCCGCAGAATTACTATTTTTTCCTAATCGCATAATTTCTCCAATTGGCGGATGCACGCCGTCTACCTTTTCATAAATTTGGTTAAAGACAGCTCTAGTTAAACGTTCGTTTTGGGAAGAATAAACCGCCCGAACGGTTGTGAACAGTCCAATGGCACCTCCATTAGGATTTAAAATAGCTTCCTCTCCAGCGGTAACAAATTTGGCATCATCATAACCTGTAAAAGAGCAAGTAGCAGTTACCAATAAAGGCAATTTGTCAAAATTGGTCCAATTCAGTATATCATTGATTTGCAAGACTCGTTCTTGTGTCCACCCTTTTGACCCACCATGGCCTAAATAATTTAGAATTAAGACGCCTTTAAAAATTTCATTATTTAAAGCTTCGTTGGCCGCAGGATAGCGTTGTCCTCCTGGAGTAGTGACTTGCTGAAAAGCATCTAAAAATATTTTATTGACATTATAAACATCATATAAGGTATCAACTTTAGTAGCAACACCATTAGCTTGTCGTTGATGGATACTACTATCTTCATCATCGGCCATAAAAGTTTGATTCAACCGCCAGTTGCCTAATGTCTTAGGATTCGTTTCGTAATTAATTATTTTTCGAATCACTGCTTGGGCTTCTCCACTGGTTTTGGCAGGGATTCGACCAACCGCTATATCTAAGGCCCCTCTTAAATTAGCACCTTCATTATCACTTAATAAAGCATAATAATCGTCTGTAGGAAATCCTTCAATGGGTTGCAGTGATTCATCTGTTTCATAGACTGGAATAAAACTAGAGGGGTTATCCAGTCGCTTGATATTTTTATAATCAAAAGAACCATCACCTAGCAATAATAAATAATTAAATTTTGGGGAGCGATCAGTTACCATTTTTACAAAATCCCGAATTGCGGTAGGATCTACCCGACCACTAGAAAATTCATTATAAATATCATCTACTAAAACAGTATGCACTTCAAATCCATTATAATTTCGACGATGTTCTGCTAATTGTAGGGCCGCACTTTCAAATTCAGCAGGATAAACTATCAATAAATCTGCGGAGGCGATTTCATGAATATTTTGATTGGGAATATTACCAATAGCGGAAGGTGTTTCGAAGGAGCTATTGGGTTCAAAAGCAATAAATTCTTTTAGTTCGTTGGTATTTAGCCCAAAAGAAGCAGTCGTGCCATTTAGATTGAATTGTTGATTTTTAGGAATTAAAGGGTCAGAAATATCCCAAATAGTTAGGGTATTAGAAAAATTAGATACCTCAAAGGTACTAGTAGGAAAATTTAAAGTTGTAGGGTCTCTAAAGGGCATTTGATTACCAGAAAAAACGAGGCTTCTACGTACATTTAATTGAATGAAATCTAACCAGCCTGTACTACTTGCTGAGTTTGGATACTCAATAGTTACAGGTAAATTTTCTGAATTAGGGATGAATGATTCATTGATACTGCCAATATGCGCATAATCGTCTTCTACATCTCCAGTATTGGTGCGTCGAATCGTCGCAGAAAATGGAGTACCGCCAACCGTGGCACTAAAAGAAGTGGAGGAACTGCTTCTACCAGCAAAAGTAGCTTTTATATTGCCTGGCTCATTGGTAATAATATTTGGAAAAGAAAAATCTGAGTAAGTTCTTTCTCGAATAGTTTCGTATAAATCGCCATACCAAGCTTTCCCTGTTCCTTGACCTTGCGAAAAATTATCTAGCAAATTAATCAATTCTTCCTCTATTCGAGCATAATCGGTAAAAGCATTGGTAGTGTAAGCAGTATTGTTTAAAGAGTTTTGATTGTTAATCCGCTTACCTTGGCCCGCATTAATTTTTAGGAAATAATAATTATTGACATCGTAAATATTGGTTTCCTGATTAAACAAAGCTTCTGTTGCGCTATATCTCCATTTATTAGCGGCTTCTCCATAAAATAAGATGTAATCTCCATTATCAAATTTACCATCACTTTCTCCTATAATTTCAATGGCATTTTCCTGTAAATCATCATATCTGAAGCTAGCTATGGTTCTAGGTAAAATACCTCCACCATTTCCATAAATTTTTATAGTGGTGGGGTCAATATTATCAATGTCAATATTTAAAGTTTCTTTCAAAAAATTATAATCTATTTTCTGAATACCAGTTTTGGATACGGCTATTTTATAAATCATTCCATCTCTGAGAATAGAATTAAAGGCATGTTCTGTATTCCTTGAGCTGGCTTGTTGAGGCACAGGTAAAAAATCAATTTTCAATTCAAAGGAAATTAATTTTTCGTAGCGATTTCCTTTTTTGACAATCGGAATAAAGAATACTTTGCCATAATGTTGATTGCGGTCTAATTCTACAGTCGTCCCAATTTGGATAGTTTCTTTTAAAAAATCATCTTCAGGAACGGTTAATTTATCAAGTGGCTCAAATTTCGCATTAATAATAGTTGCTTTTATTGTTCCATTATTACCCAAAGGAAACCTTTCAGAAAAAACAGGTAGCGTAGGATGTTTTGGGTTTGAATAACTATCCTTGAAGGTCCAAATTTGTTTTTCAAAATTCCCTGTTGGATTATGAATAACTGGTGCTGTTGCCCAATTCAATTGCTTTTGAACAGTCAAAGAGCGCTGTGCCCAACTGTTAATTGAAAAAAATAAGAAAAGTAATATTGTGAAAATTCTCATAAAACAACATTGAAGTATTAAATTAGAATAGAGCGCAGAGATTAGAGAAAAGAGATTTTAGAGTAGGATAATAACAAATTTTTGTATCAAAAAACCTGTAAACAGTTGCCACTTGAATTTTATCTCTATTAGTTCAATGAAATGGTATTTATTCTCTAATCCATTAAAACAGGTCTACATATGTATTAACTGTTATCTACTTAAAAACGCTAATAGCACAAAGCTATTGTTAACAAAAAGGTTGATAAAAGTTAAAATTCTTTCTTTTTAGCGTCTGGTAGTTAGCATAATCGTTTCATTTTAAATTAAAATAATTACATTTTGGTTTTGAATGTTTATTTTGTAGCTTGTAACTATAAAAACACTCCTTGAACAATTATTTAGAACCTATATAATAGATAGACAAAGTTAACTCAATTTTTTTTGGCAATAACTTTAATCATCAGTCAATGCTAAGACAGTTATTTCTTTTTTTAAGCATCATTTCTTTTCTTTTTATCAATGAGGTAAAAGGACAGGATCCTATTTTTTCTCAATTCTATGCAGCGCCTTTGCAGTTGAATCCGGCCTTTGCAGGTAATACTTATGCGCCTTTTATTTCTGTAAATTATAGAAATCAATGGTCTGGATTTAATAGTTTTAAAACCTATAACACTTACGCAGCTTCTTTTAGTCAATTTATAGAAGGTTTAAATAGTGGTATTGGATTGATGATTCAATCAGACAATGCAGGAGATGGCATTTATAAAAACACAAGAGTTAGTGCTATTTATAGTTATAAAGTACAAGTAAATCAAGATTTTGCGATTAAATTTGGGATAGAAGGGACTGCCGTACAAAATAGATTAGACTGGAATAAATTGGTTTTCCCTGACCAGATAGATCCAACTGGAGAGATTAACTTTCCAACCAATGAAGTTGCGCCTAATAATTTGAGTAAAAACTATATAGATTTATCCACTGGTTTTTTAGCTTATAGTAAATTATTTTATGGAGGCGTAACAATTAAACACTTGAATACGCCTGATGAAAGCTTATTAGCTATAAATAGCAACATCAATAGCGGATTGCCCGTTAGGTTGTCTGTACATGGAGGTGCACAGTTTCCTTTATTTGCAGATAATAGAGGAAATTCTACCACCTTTATTGCGCCTAGTGTAATGTATGTCAAACAAGGAGATTTTGGGCAAGTAAATGCAGGAGCTTATTTCGGCTTTGGTTCGTTTTTTGCAGGAGGATGGTATAGGCATGCGTTCACGAATTCCGATGCAATGATTGGTTTAATTGGCATTCAGAAAGGAGCTATGAAATTTGGGTACAGTTACGATTTTACCGTTTCTGGATTGACCGCTGGAACAACAGGAGGAACGCATGAATTTTCTTTTATCATCAATTTAGATCATAATCGACCTCGTAAAAAAGATTATAATGATTGTTTTGAAATATTTAGGTAATAAGGGTTGAAGCAGTATCAACCAATTGCTACCAAGTGCAAATCTCCCCAACAATTCACATTAGTCATAGAGCAGCAAATTTTTCTAATAAATTTTGTAAAATACCATTCATATCTAGAAGAGATATTTTCCAAATTGAATTTTATCAATACTTTTGCAAACTGCTTTACAAAATAGCGACTTGATTAGATAAGAAAATCAAATCTTTTCCGTTAATACTTTTGTATTAAGGTAAGTTGAAAGAAATCTACCTTTATAAATAAGGTTTGATGAAAAGTAAGGAATCAATTTTCAATTGCTTCTTTTCATCAATATTAAATTAAATTTTTTATTCTTTTGGCGAAAAAATCGACTACTTACAAAGGGAATTATTCGCCAATATATCATCAAATAGAACGTCAATGAATAGGCTGCTAAAACTAAGCGTATCACTTTTGGTCTTCACTGCCTTACTTACTGCCTGTGGCAGAAAAGAAAAATCAGCTGCAACTGGTTGGAATTATAATGACCAAAAATCAGGTGGATTTGAAAAACTAAATTACGAAGGACAGGACACTGGTCCTAACTTGGTATTAGTGGAAGGAGGAACTTTCACGATGGGACAAACTGACCAAGATGTCACTTTTGAATGGAATAACATACCGAGAAGAGTAACTGTTAACTCTTTTTATATGGATGAAACGGAAGTTAGAAATATTGACTACCGAGAATACTTATATTGGTTAGATCGTGTTTATGGCGAATCTTATCCAGAAGTATTGAAGAAAGCAGAACCAGACCAATTAGTTTGGAGAGATGAATTATCTTTTAACGAGCCAATGGTGGAAAACTATTTCCGACACCCTTCTTATGATGATTATCCTGTAGTAGGGGTGACTTGGGAACAAGCAAATGAGTTTTGTTACTGGAGAACCAATCGGGTAAATGAGATGATTTTAACAGCTAAAGGAATTTTGAATCAGAATCCAGAACAAAAGGATGAAGATAGTTTTGATACAGGTTCTTATCTTGCTGGACAATATCAAGGAGATGTTCGTAAAAATAAAAAAGATTTAGCAACAGGTGGTGAAAGAGCGGTTAGGTATGAAGATGGTATTTTATTACCTTCTTACCGACTACCAACGGAAGCGGAATGGGAATATGCTGCTTTGGCTTTAAGAGGTAATATGGCGTCTGAAAAGGATGAAAGAATTACTACTTTTAGAATTTATCCTTGGGATGGTAATACCGTTCGTTACCAAAAGAGAGATAAATACCAAGGGGAGATTTTAGCTAACTTCAAGAGAGGTGGTGGTGATTATATGGGTGTCGCAGGTAACTTAAATGATGAATCTGCTTTCCCTGCACCAGTAAGACAGTATTTACCAAACGATTTTGGTTTATATAATATGGCAGGTAATGTAAGTGAATGGGTATTGGATTTATACAGACCAATGACATCTAAAGACCTTAGAGATGGGGACAATCACGATTTGAATCCATTTAGAGGAAATGCTTTTAAAACGTTGGAATTAGATCAAGACGGTGCAGCAGTTGAAAAAGATAGTTTAGGTCGATTGAGATATAGAGCGGAGGAAGATGATGAAGTAGCCAATAGAGAAAACTACAAAAGAGGTCAAGTATTTAATTACTTAGATGGAGATAAAGAATCTGAAGTATTCTATTCTTACGGAAAGACCACTTTAATTAGTGATAAAGCAAGAGTTGTAAAAGGAGGTTCTTGGGCGGATAGAGCTTATTGGTTATCTCCAGGTGCAAGAAGATTTAAAGAAGAAGACAAGGGAGATAGAACGATTGGTTTCCGTTGTGCGATGACTAGAAATGGTGGACCAACAGGAAATGAAGATAATGCAGGAAAGAGCTTTAAATCTAAGAAAAAGAAAAGTAAGAGAAGATATAAATAAATAATCTGTGCTTATTTAAAAAATAAAAAGCCTTTGTGTAGTAATTACGCAAAGGCTTTTTTATTTTGGGGCTTTTCAGAAATATAGATTTTGGAAACCATTAGCCTTACACGTTTTAGATATGAGCATAACGGCACTTTATAAACTATTTTTAGACCATCCAACGGTCTGTACCGATACTAGAAAAATTGAACAGGGTTGCTTATTTTTTGCCTTAAAAGGAGCAAATTTTGATGGTAATAAATTTGCTAGAAAAGCCATTGAACAAGGAGCGGCTTATGCTGTAATTGATGATGTAGCCATGACATCACATGAGCAAATAATTTTAGTAGCCGACGTATTGTCCACTTTGCAAGCTTTGGCAACCCATCATAGAAAACAATTCGAGATTCCAGTAATAGGCATAACAGGAACAAATGGAAAAACGACGACTAAAGAATTAATAAGTGTTGTCTTAGCTAGTCATTACGCTACTCATTTTACAAGAGGAAATTTTAATAATCATATTGGGGTACCGCTGACTTTATTATCCATGCCTGCGGATACAGAAGTAGCAATTATCGAAATGGGCGCAAATCATGTGGGAGAGATTGATTTTCTGTGCCAAATAGCTGCGCCAACTCATGGTTTAATTACCAATGTAGGCGAAGCACATTTGGAAGGTTTTGGTAGTTTTGAAGGCGTGAAACAGGCCAAAGGCGAACTTTATAAATACTTAGAAAAAAATAGAGGCTTAGCTTTTATTAATAAAAACGAAGGGCATTTACAAGAAATGGCAGGGGAGGATTTATACAGAGTGCTTTATACACAAAGTGCCGAACCGAATTTAAAAGTCCCCATTTTTGAGACGAAGATGGCTGCTGCCAATCCTTTTATTGAAGTAGCTTATTTATCAAAAGAAGGAATCTCTCAAACCATCCAAAGTCAATTAATTGGCCTATATAATTTTAATAATATCATGACCGCCATTACTTTGGGGCGATATTTTAAAGTACCATATAAGAAAATTAAGCAAGCAATTGAAAGTTATGCGCCAACTAATAATCGGTCTCAAATCATAGAAAAAGATACGAATAAATTTCTATTGGATGCTTATAATGCTAATGTGACGAGCATGACTAAAGCAATAGAAAGTTTTGCGAGTTATGAGGGACAGCAAAAAGTTGCTATTTTAGGAGATATGCTAGAATTAGGTATTTATAGCAAAGAGGCTCACGAAAAAATCATTCAGTTAACACAAAAGTTAGGTATCGAAACATGGACGGTTGGACAAGAGTTCAGCAAGTTGAAAAGTAAAGGGGTCAAACAATTTGAAAATACCGAAGCTTTAAAAAAGTGGTTTTGGGCGCAATCTTTTGAAAACACTTTTTTCTTATTGAAAGGATCTAGAGGAATTGGTTTGGAACGGTTACTTAAATAAATATGAATATCAAAGGCTTATACTTGCTAATTGTATGGTGATAACCAGCAACTAAAATAAGTATAATCTTTATCAAAGGCTTATGAATTGAATCACTAAATAGAGGGTTAAAAAGGTAGGCCATCTTCTGAATCATCAAAATCTAAATCTTCATCAAAATCATCTTCATCTAAAAAATCTCCGAAGTCAGCATCTTCTTCATAGGCGATGTATTTACGCCAATCATCTCCGTATCTTCTTTTTAGCATATATTCTTCATAAGGGTCAATATGGTAATCGGTATCTTCTTGTTCATCTTCTTCAAACTTCTCAAAGAAAGCTTCAAAAAAAGCGCAATGACAATATTTTTCGCCTAATAAGCATTCGGATTTATTAGGTTGTCCTTTTTTATCACAAAATTCAAAGAAGAAGTAATTAGCCTTGAGCATGGGTACTTCTTGTCGAAATCGTTCTCGAATAACCCGATATTGAATTCTATCAGGTACTTCTATTTGGAATACCGCAGAGCAGTTATAAACATCGAGCATATGTTTAATCGCACTTAATAAAGTACTAACTTGACTATCGGTTAATCTACTTTCTGGCGGGAATTGTTCTTTTTTTAAATTGGTCCATTCTTCAAGCGATTTAGTTGGCGCATTTTCTGGGTCTTCCATCCATGGCAATACCCCAAATTCATCGTCAGCTTCTTCCTCCAAGGGATACCACGGTTCAGGGACATTTTTGGTCGCAATTTCGATGTCTGTTAGTAATTGATTGATGTATCGTTGTAGGCCCATTTAGGTATAATCAACTTAGGATTATGGTCAAATATGCACCTAAATTAGTAAAAAACATTAAAAGACCAAAAAGATAAGGGATTAATTTCTAAGTTTTTATCAACTAAATCTCGTTATCCTTACTTTCTTTTTTTTCTAATTCTCTAATTCGTTTTTCTAATTTGGGCAATTGTCGAAATAAAGCATAAGATCGTAAATAATCTTGATAGGAAAGTGCAGGATAACCATATACTTTACTACCTACTTCCTTAATAGAAGCAGCTACTCCACTTTGTGCTTGTACTTTTACATGGTCTGCTATTTGAATATGACCGACAAACCCCGCTTGCCCCCCTATTTGACATTGGTTTCCAATACTAGTACTACCCGCAACGCCTGTTTGTGCTGCAATTACAGTGTTTTCTCCAATGCTGACATTATGAGCAATCTGTACAAGGTTGTCCAATTTTGTTCCTTTTTTAATAAGGGTCTGCCCCATCGTAGCTCTATCAATGACAGTATTAGCACCGATTTCTACATGATCTTCTAGAATGACGATGCCTACTTGGGGAATTTTTTCATAAGTTCCATCTGGTTGAGGGGCAAAACCAAAGCCATCACTACCAATTACCGCATTTGCATGAATGATGCAATTATCTCCAATTTGGCAATGATGGTATATTTTAACCCCAGGATAAATAAGGACATTTTTACCAATAACAACCCCAGTCCCAACGAAAACTTGCGGATAAATTCGACAATTATCCCCAATTATTACTTCTTTATCAATAACTGTGAAATCTCCTATGGTCATTTGTTGACCTAACTGCACAGTAGGATGAATGAAAGCAGCAGTAGAAATTGCTTGTGTAGGGTGGACGGAAGCTTCATAAAATTGTAGGAATTTGGTAATAGCGCTGTAGACATCTTTTACTTTTATCAAAGTTGAAGAAATTGCTTTAGTTGCTTTGAAGTCCTCACTCACTAATATTGCGGTCGCTTGCGTCTCGTATACATAAGGTTCATATTTTGAATTAGATAAAAAAGT
>CALFWI010000079.1 GCA_937928615.1 uncultured Saprospiraceae bacterium
GATTATTGGATTGTCAATATTATAGAACCTAAATTGAAAATAATAGAAATTCCTGTTCGGCCAACCTATCAAACCGAGCAAGGCAGATATCCAATGGCTAAAGATTTAAGAATTCCCATTCCTTGTGTTTATGGAGAAAACCAACAAGGATATTTTGAATGTTACTTACCTTTATTAGATGAACGCTTTTTTTATTATGAAGCCAAGCAATTTAAAGCTTTAGCCACTCATTTTTGTAAAAACACTTTAAATCAAATGCTACCAGAACAATTACATCGCATGATGTTGTATGGCACGCCTTCATTGGATAGCATTGTTTTAAAAATAAAAACAAATAGAACTTTCAATTATAATTGGGGAGATAATACTCGCCCCAAAACAAAAGTATTAAACCGATTAGCAGAAGAATATCCCTATCCAAAATCCATTACTAAAAATTCCGCTACCCTACCCGATGTTGCCTGGGAATTAACGCATTTTGTAGAAGAAATCACTGAGAAATTAATCCAACAAAATGCCAATATCATCATCGTAGGGAATCATGGAGTTGGTAAAAGTGCAGTTTTAAAACAGGTTTTCAAACGCTTAGGCAATCAAGTCAGGAAGGGGCAATTAGACCTTTCTTTTTGGCGGATTATGTCTCAGCGAATTACTGCCTCTTCCAAATACTTAGGGGAATGGCAAGAGACCTGTGAAGCATTAGTAGAAGAATTAAAATTAGTGAACGGCATACTTTGGGTACAAGATTTAATCCAGTTAATTCGTATTGGCGGACAAGGGCCAGAAGATAGTGTTGCCGCTTTTTTATTAGCTTTTTTACAACAAGGAGACTTACAAATCATCGGAGAAATCACCCCACAAGAGCTAGAAAGTATGCGTCGTTTCCTACCTGGTTTTGTAGAAAATTTTCAAATTATTACCATTAAAGAATTATCGGAAACGAAGATTCATTCCATTTTATATCAATTTGCAGAATACAGTGCAAAAAATCTAAAAATCACCATTCCTGAAGGTGCTATCAGTCTAATCTATCGCTTATTAGTCCGTTACTACCCTTATGAAAGTTTTCCGGGCAAAGCAGTTAATTTCCTAGGAAAATGTATTAGTTTAGCTCAAATCAATCAAGAAAAAAAGATTACTAAAACCAAAGTAATCGAAAATTTCATTCAACAAACTGGCTTACCTGAGTTATTCTTAAAAGATGAATTATTACTCGACCAAGCAGATTTAAAAAACCACTTCCACAAAAACATCGTAGGGCAACAAGCAGCAGTTGACAAAATGACATCAGTGGTCAAAATATTTAAAGCAGGTTTAAATAATCCATATAAGCCCATTCAAACCCTATTATTCGCTGGGCCAACAGGTGTGGGTAAAACCGCTAGCGCCAAAGCCTTAGCCGACTATTTCTTCGGCAAAGGACAGAAACAATCTCCATTGATTCGGATTGACATGAGTGAGTTTCAACATCCTGGCATGATTCACCGTTTTATTGGTTCTGGAAAAGAAGTCGGCAAATTAGTTCAGTTAGTCAGAGAAAAGCCATTTTCGGTATTATTGTTAGATGAAGTAGAAAAAGCGGATGCCTCTATCTTTGATGCACTGCTAACTGTTTTAGATGAAGGTATGTTGGTGGATGCTTTTGGTCGAGTTACTAGTTTTAAAAATACTATCATTATCATGACTACTAACTTGGGTGCTTCCAGTCGTCAATCAATTGGTTTCGGAGGAGCAGCTTCCGATGATAGTGCTTATTTATCTGCCATTTCTAGTTTCTTTCGCCCAGAATTCGTCAATAGAATTGACGGATTGGTCTTTTTTAATCCTTTGAATAAAGCAGATATCAAAAAGATAACTTTAAAAGAATTAGAAAGCCTAAAACAACGAGAAGGTTTTGTCAAAAGGAAATTGGATTTACAATTTTCGGATACTTTAGTCGAATATTTAGTGAGTATTGGTTTTGATGCAAAATATGGGGCTAGACCATTGCAACGAGCTATTGAAAATACTTTGGTCAATCCTATGGCTAATTGGTTATTAGACCATCCAACGGTAGAAAATATCAAAGTTCGGTTGGATTATGAAGGGCAGTTAAGTATTAAAATTATATAAAAAACGATATTGAAATAAATACTAAATTTTGCTTAACATTGTGAAATCATACTTAATATTGATGATTTGAAAAGCAAATGTATTTCTTTCTTTAATGAAAAAAATGTATATTTACCTAGCGTAAATTAATTTAATCTTTCTAAAAATCTATTAGTATGGTTGCAATCAAAGAAACAATTGAAACAGAACCAACATATATGGCTTTTAGAGACATCTCTACCCAATACTTAATCAATACCTTTCATATTAAACGTATTCGGAAAAGTCCAATTTTACAAGAATGGCTGAATATGCCCTATGACATTCCCGAAAAAGTCAAACGAGATTTAGAACAATTAAGAGACAAATTAGACTTATACGGTGCTTATTATAATGAAGGGGAATTAAAATGGAAATTTCTAAATCCTTTAATTACACTAGTTGATTACGATGAAAGTGATGCTTATGATACTTTTATTGAACGAACCATCCAAGCGACTGTAGAGGGTAAAAATTTAAGAGGCATAGTAGATTTTATCTTAGCAACTGGGGAGGTAGAACCTGCTGAACCTTTCTTTTTCGTACATGAATACAAAAAGGAGAAAGGAACAGCAGACGATGTCATTGGGCAATTACTCAGTGCTATGTTAGTAGCGCAAAAATTAAATAATAATGACAAGCCAATTTATGGTTCTTATGTAATTGGGCGATTTTGGTTTTTTGTCGTTATAACAGGTAAAGAATATGCGATTACGAGTGGGCATATCGCCTCTAATGATGACATTTTCACCATTTATAGGATGCTAGTAAATATGAAGAAAATTATTAAGGAAAAATTATTATAAAGAGGAGGGAGTAGACAGTTAATAATTCCTAAAAAGAGGATGCTTCAATACCACTTATCTTTCGGCTAGTAATCATTACGAACAATCCAACTCCTATCATCGGCAAACTCAATAATTGGCCCATGTTTAAAAATAAGCCCTCCTCAAAAGTTACTTGATTGATTTTTACAAATTCTATGAAGAAACGTACGGTAAATAAAACGACAAAAAATAAACCAAAAATAAATCCTGCCGCCAGCTGACTGCTTCTTTTTCTGTAAAATATCAGTAGGCTAACAAAGATTAAAAAATAACAAATAGCTTCATATAATTGGGCTGGATGACGGGGTAGTACATCAATATGCTTGAAAATCACTCCATAATTAGCATTCGTTGGAATACCAATAATTTCGGAATTCATAAAATTACCTACCCTAATAAAACAGCCTGCTATAGACGCCACCAAAGCTATTTTATCTAAAATTGGCCACATAGCCTGCTTATAACGGTAACAGAATAAAGCAATCGCTAAAAAAATACCTATCGTTCCACCGTGACTCGCTAAGCCTCTATAACCAATAAATTCCATTCCAGTTGCATGTATTCGAATGGGTAAGAAAATCTCTAGGGGGCGACTTAAGAAATAACTAGGTTCATAAAAAAGACAATGTCCTAATCTTGCGCCAATAATTGTTCCCGTAAAAATGTATACCGCCAAATCTTCTAAATTTTGCGTATTTAATCCCTCTTCTTGGTACAATCGTTTTACGATAAAAAAGGCTATCATTAAGCCTCCAGAAAAGCATAAACTATAATAGCGAATCGGTACAAATTGGCGTAGGAAGGGCAGTTCGGGATGAATGTCCCAAATAAAAGTATACTCCATTTTTAGTAAAATTTAATGTAGAGATGGTACTAATGTTATTCCATTCAATGAGTGAATGAAACTGGTAGCTCCTAACAACTTTGAAAGAATAATAAAATAAGTCCGAAAACTATGGAATTAGGTAAAAAAGAGAAGCTATTTACTCGATAATCCATTTTTTCAGCAGTATCAATAATCGATAAAATATCTGTTCTTTCTATCGTATCCAAGCCATTTACGACTTTAAAGTACCGCCAAGTTGGTTTTAAATTATTTAGTTTCATGGGTATATTTTTTATAGAGTGTTTGCAATCTTTTTTTAATTCTACTCAATCGAGTACTAATATTTGTTGGCGTAGTAGCTAAAGTAGTCGCAATTTCTTTATGGCTATATCCCTCTAAATATAGCATAACCAAAGCTTTATCTTCTGCTTTTAGCAAGGAAATAAGTTGTTGTAATTGTTGAAAATCGTCATCTACGCAGGTTTGCGCAGGCGAATTAACTAAGGTATTAATTGCTGTTTTTGTTGGTATCCCCTTTGTTTTTCTGAGTTGATATAATACCGTATTTAAGCCCACTTTATAAATCCAAGTACTTAATTTTGCTTCGCCTCTAAAACTAGGATAAGCTTTCCATAATTGTAGAATTATTTCCTGACGGGCATCCTTTTGGTCTTCTGAGGTAACAAAGTAAATGCGACAGATGCTGTTGATGACCCCTTGATGGGCTTGCACCATTTCGACGAATTGTTCCTTTAAATCTTTTTTCATTGCTGCTTTTATTAGGTTAGTAGCAATTTTTTAGAAAAGGTCACAGTAGGTAGGTATTTTTTTATAGAAAACAATCTCCATCCTTCCCTACATGCCCTTTTACTAAACTTTCAATTTATACCAAACATTAGACTTTAAATACCAAATCATTAAAACCAACATAATGCCCCAATAAACAATTTCTGCGGTCCATGCCAGGACCAAACCACCTTCAAAAAAGTTAATAACTGCATAGATATAGACTAAATAACCAACAGCGCACCAAGTCTGAATTTTTAGGCCATAATAAGTAGCCCCAACGCCAGCCAAACCATTAAAATAAACGACGCCAATAGAGTTAAGGCTCAAAATAACCATCAAAACATAGAAAATAGGTTGGGCCTCTGTAATTAAAGACATGTCAGCGGAACCTAATAAGGGGTATAAAATTTGGGTAGGAAATAAGACCATCGGAATGGTTAATAACATAGTAGTAAACCAAGAGAATTTTGCCGTTTTCCAAATAATTGGGACAACCGCTTGTCGCTTTTGTTGACCAATAAAATGACTAACAAGCGTATTAATCGTCGAGGCAAACCCCCAGCTAGGAATTTGTAGAAATAAGAAGACCATCCGAACAAGATTCGTAATGGCTAAAGGGCGTTCTCCTAAATTTTCGACAATCCCAAAAAAAACAAACCAGCTGCCTAAACCAACAATGGATTGAGCGACAATGGGCGATGCTAAACGTTGTTGATCTCTAATTAACTGCCAATCAATTTTCGGTATTTTATATAGTTTGTATTTCCGTATCCCTTTGTCAAAATATACATAAACTAGAAATACAACAAAAGCGACAATTTCGGCAATCGTACTTGCCAAACCTGCTCCTGCAATTCCCATTTCTGGTAAGCCAAATCGACCACAAATCAGTCCATAATTTAGCACAATATTCACAATGCCTAAAATAAAAGTATCAATCAGAATAAATTTAGTCCGAGCAATGCCTGTATAAAAAGCAATCATCGCCAAGCCTGTATAGCTAAAAAAAACACCCCAAGAGCGGTAATTTAGATAGGCAATACTTTTATCTAAAATTTCTTTGGAATCTACAAAAAGGGTAAAAAAGTAAGTACAGCCATACTGCATAAAAAAGAAAAGACCAACTGCTAAGACCAATTCAAAATAAAGCATGGCATAGAAGGTATGCCCTACTTCTTTATAATCCTCCTCCCCTGCCCTACGCGCAATAATAATTTGCCCACCTTTAGAAAAACCATAGCCAATCGCTGCTACAATTAAGTAAAAAACACTCACAAAACCAATTGCCGCAAAATCTAATTCACTTCTATGAAACAGAAAAATACTATCACTTAAAGCAATCACATTCTGCGCAGCTGTTCCCAACATGATTGGCGCAGAGATAGAAAAGATTTGTCGATAAGAGGTGCTTAAGTGCATAGTTTATTTTAGACGTAGTAGGTATTATGGAAAGTTTAAAAATAAGGTTCAATTTTTAACGAAATAATCCATTTTTTTAACGCTTTCCGCTGACCACTACTTACTAAATTTAACCCCTCATCGCCTCTACTGGGTCCATGTTTGCCGCTTGAAAAGCAGGAATAACTCCTGCCAATATACCAGTAATAACAGAAACAGATAAGCCAAATATGGCATTCCCCATATCCAAGTAAAGTGGAAAGTCGATAGCTTTAGAGATGCCTGTTAGCAGTAACCAAATCAATCCCATACCAAACAACCCGCCAATAATACAAAGGATAACAGACTCTATCAAGAATTCTATCAAAATTACATATCGTTTAGCGCCTAATGCTTTCTTAACGCCAATTAAGTTGGTTCTTTCTTTAACAGACACAAACATGATATTCGCTACACTAAACATCCCAACAATCAAAGCAAAACCACCAATCATCCAACCAGCCGAATTCAACACCCCAAAAACACCATCTAAAACATTACTCAATATAGACAATTCATTTAAGGCAAAATCATCTTCTTCTTTGGGTTTTAATTTTCTTCTTGCTCTAATCACCCCCGTAATTTCATCTTTCAATTCCGAAACACTTACGCCTTCTTTTGCTTTGACACTAATTTGAGAATGCATTCTATTCCCCTCTTTTAAATTGGCAAACTTCTTAGCCATCCTATAATTGATCATCAATCCTTCATCAAAATTCATCGGGTCAATCAAACTTTCTCCCGATTTTTTTAAAACACCTATAACTTCTAAATTTCTTCCACCAATTTTTACTTTTTTGCCAACTGCCTCAATTGGGCCAAACAATTCTTCTGCTATCACTCCACCAAGAATTACCTTCGGCGCCCCTGTCAACATTTCTTTTTTAGAAAAATAACGTCCATTCTCATATTCTAATCCTAGCAAGACATCACTATCTTCCGTTAAGCCAACCAAAAATCCCCCCTCTACACTACTAGAACGGTACTTCGCTGTTTTGCCGCCCACTACTGTAAAAAAAGAGGCCTTATCCGCATTTTTAACTTTCGCCTGAATAGCTTTAAAATCATTATAGGAAGGTCTAGGACGTTTCATCCACTTCCAATAATTTTGTCCAGGGTCTTCCGCCCAAGTAAAGCGGTCTACATAAATCACATCGTTTCCTAATTTATCAAAACTAGACCGAACATTATCTTCCAAAGAATCTACCGCTGAAAGGACACCAATAATACAGAAAATTCCGATAGAGATGCCTAGTAAGGATAAAAAACTCCTCAATTTACTACCAACTATAGATTGCCATGCCTGACGAAAACTTTCAATTATAACTTTGATAACTGTAATCATGAAAAAAAGATATAGCTCGGGTGAAAAATGATTTTGAGTAGCGCTAATTAGGTTTTTAACAACAACTATTCAAAAGGTAAAATTAAACTTTTGTTTACGAAAGCAACAAATCATTCGATAAAGGTGTTACTTTTTTCTGCTAACTAGTCAAAATATAAAAGTTCTTCCATTAAAAGTAGGCGACTTTCTATAATTTTAAGTCCTAACTTAGGATAATAGTGGTCAATAATCTTTTTTATTCGGGCTTTGGCTATTTCCAAAGAGCTAGACATTTCTTATCTTTGCAGTCATTTTTAAAAAATGGCTTTATTTTGGTAATAAGTAGTTTACCTTAAGAAAACATTTTTTAATCGCATTTTTAATAAAACATAATATTTGAATGAGGACTAAACTGTCACAATTCAATTTTGAGTTACCAGAGAACTTAATTGCCAAATATCCAGCTGATCAGCGTGATGAGTCTAGATTAATGGTAGTACATAGAGACACCGGAAAGATTGAGCATAAGGTCTTCAAAGATTTAATCCATTATTTCGATGAAGATGATGTTATGATTTTTAATAACACCAAAGTTTTTCCTGCCAGGTTATATGGCACTAAAGAAAAAACAGGTGCTAGGATTGAGGTTTTCTTATTAAGGGAATTAAATAAAGAGGCGAAGCTCTGGGATGTATTGGTTGATCCTGCAAGAAAAATTCGGGTAGGGAATAAACTATACTTCTCAGATGGTGAAGGTAATAATATTTTGATTGCAGAGGTGGTAGATAATACTACTTCTAGAGGTCGTACCATTCGTTTTTTATATGAAGGCACCGATGTAGAATTTCATGGAGAATTGGAAAAATTGGGCACGATGCCACTTCCAAAATCTCTCGAAAGACCACCTGAGCCCTCAGATATTGAAAGATTTCAGACTATTTATGCCAAAAATATTGGAGCAGTAGCCGCACCAGCTGCAGGTCTACACTTTAGTCGGGAATTAATGAAGCGATTAGAGATTAAGGGTATAGATTTTGCCGAATTGACCTTACATATTGGTTTAGGAACATTCAGAAGTATTGATGTAGAAGATTTGTCGAAGCATAAAATGGATGCAGAATATTTCAAAATTGACCAAGAGACTTGTGATAAAGTCAACAGAGCACTCAAAACCCATCGCAAGATTTGTTCAGTTGGTACAACGTCTATGCGATCTATTGAATCAGCGGTATCCGCAACGGACAATTTAAAAACTGTTGAAGGTTGGACTAATTTGTTTATTTTTCCTCCTTACGAATTTCGCATTCCCAACTGTATGATTACCAATTTCCATTTACCAAAATCAAGTTTAGTCATTATGGCTTCTGCTTTTGGTGGGTCTGAGTTGATAAAAGAAGCTTACGCAGAAGCCATTAAAGAAAAATACCGTTTCTTTTCTTATGGTGATGCGATGTTGATTCTATAAATATAAGCATAGCGCAAGGCAATGGGCGGAGGAATTTCCAATCATCCACTTAGCTATATTGGCTAATTTATAATAAAAGGCTATTTTGAAATTAATTTCAGAATAGCCTTTTTTAATAGCAGCATCTTAGAGAATGTTTAAAAATTTCATCTGTTAATTTTAGAGGGGTTGAAAATATGCTTTGGTATTAATGGCTTAATTATTAAGATTATCTGATTGTTGAAGTGCTAACAATCAATCTTAACAAT
>CALFWI010000080.1 GCA_937928615.1 uncultured Saprospiraceae bacterium
AAGCAAGCGGAAAATCAACCTTCTACAAAGAGCGATTTTTCTTTAATGATTTGCCTAATTGGCAAAAAAGAGGAGTTGGTCTTTATTGGGTGAATTACGACAAAGAGGGAACAAATCCTAAAACGGAAGAAAAAACCTTAACGCAACGAAGGAAAATTTACGTCGATTATGATTTACCAAAAAGAGATGAATATGATGCTTTTATTTTGAAAATATTGAACAAATAATTAAAACAAACACAATGAAACTAGTAATTACCTCCCTATTATTAACATTAACAATGACCCTTTTCGGGCAAGCTGAATCCCAAAAAGGAGGCGAAGAATTACCCCGATTTTATACAGCAACTTGTGAAAGTTTAGCAGGAAGTAGCATGGATAAAATGCAATGCGCCAATCAAGCATTAATGCAATTTATTATCGACAACCTGAAATATCCTAAAGCGGCAAAAGATGCCAAAATTGAAGGAACGGCGATGGTGAAATTTGTCGTGAGTAAAGCAGGAATAATTAAAGATATTGAAGTAAATGAAGCGCCAAGTCCAGAAATGGGCGCAGCAGCAGTTAGCGTACTTAATTTAATGAATGAGCAAAACCAAAATTGGGTAGCAGGAGTTGTAGATGGACAAAAAGTAGATGTACAGTTGATGCTGCCTTTCAAATTTAAGCTTTAGTAATGATTTGATGTTACCTTTAAATAAACCATTTGAAATGAGATTTTTTTATGTTTTATTTTTGTTATTTTTTGGCGTTTCCATCTTTGCTCAGGCGGTCGTCATTACAGGCAAGGTAAAAAACCAATCCACTAAACAACCGCTCGCTTATGTGCAAATTGGAATTCCTAGCAAAAAGATAGGTACATTATCGAATGAGGCGGGACAGTTTACCATTAAAAGTGAATTCTTAGCCAAGGGCGATACTATTTTACTGACGTATTTAGGGTATGAACCTCGAAGTTTTGTTTTAGATGATTCTTTAATTGGTATTGATTGGGAAATTTTTTTGGAAGAAAAAGCGATAGACTTGCCGATGTTTACTATTTCAGGTAGTACTTTAGGGCCAATAAAAAAAATGGGCTATCCAAAGACAAAAGGAAAAAAGATAGTAACTGGTTGGAAAAATTTTCCGCCTGACGGAAATTACTATGAGATAGGCGAACGGGGGACGAACATTGCAATTAACGAGGAAGTCTTAGTAAAAAATGTTTACTTTCATTTAGCAAAGACCGATTATGATAGCCTACTTTTTAGAGTTCATTTTTATGACTTTAAAGATGGTAAAATAGGGAAGGAATTAACGAATGATAATATTTACGCCCATACAAAGATTAAAAAGGGATGGGTAAAATTTAACTTGGAGACATTCCCAATCATTTTAAAAAACGAGGTGGTGGTTACCCTAGAATGGATACAAGGTTGGACAAAAAAAAGAGAAAATATCGTCCTGATTTCTTGTGGGAAAAAAGGAAAGGAATTGGCGAAATTTTATCAAAGTGACACTTGGCATATTAGTAAAAGCCATCACGTTGGCATTTATTTAGAAGTTAAACCATTGAATTAATTTTTTATGAAAAAAGTAGCCATCCTAATATTCGATAAAGTAGAAGTCTTAGACTTCGCAGGCCCATTTGAGGTCTTCTCCGTCAGTTACGATGATGAGGGAAATAAACTTTATGACGTATGCTTAATAGCTGAAGAAGAAGGCGTTGTCAAAGCGAGAAATAACTTCCAAGTGATTCCAAACAAGCTCATTAGTACCAACGAAAAATTTGATATGGTATTAATCCCTGGCGGCTTTGGAACTCGAATAGAAATGAATAATGAAGTCATTAAGGATTGGGTGAAATCCCAATTCGAACAAGTGGAATTAATGCTTTCGGTTTGTACGGGTTCTTTGGTCTTAGCAACTTGCGGCTTATTAGAAAATAGGTCTGCTACCACGCACCATGGCGCATTTGATGAATTAGCAGCCGTAGCCCCCAATACCAAAATAATTAAAGGGACAAAGTATGTAGATAACGGAAAAGTGATAACTTCGGGCGGTATTTCGGCGGGAATTGAAATGGCTTTGCATGTAGTTGCAAAACAATATGGGATAGAACAAGCTCGGAAAACCGCTAATTATATGGAGTATACCTGGAATGAACAAGAAAAATACGAATAGCACATAAAATACGACTTAGAAGATGAAGAAGTGTAAGCTTCTGAACTGCTTTAGCGGATGGGATGCTAGAGCGAAATATAAATTTAAAAGATGTCTCTCCACGTCAAAAAAAACATAATCAGAAAAGATAAACAAATGCAATTAACACACACAGGAAACCCACTACCTCTTAACTGGAAAGGCTCTCCCCGTTCCGTAGCGTTCGATGCGGTAGGCATCCAAGAAAAGTTAAATAATACGCATTTACCTTGCTACGTTGTCAAAGACTTTGGCGGTAGGGTAGGCGTTACTAATGAAGGCGAAATAGCCGCAGAAGGCAGAGGGCAAGAAATGTTAGCGATGGTTGCACCCTTAACGGCAACGCAATTAGGCGACCCCACTTTCCAAACAGATTATAACGTAAAGTACGGCTATAAAACGGGGGCAATGGCAAATGGTATTGCTTCCGAAGCATTGGTCATTGCTATGGGACAAGCCAAAATGATTGGCTCTTTCGGTGCAGCAGGTTTAGTGCCAAAACGAGTAAATCAAGCGATTGATGCTATTCAAGCAGCTTTGCCAACGCAGACGTATGCTTTTAATTTAATCAATAGCCCAACCGAAAAAGCATTAGAAGAAGGAGCGGTGAAGTTATTTATTGAAAGAGGGGTGAAAGTGGTAGAAGCGTCCGCTTATATGCGCTTATCGGAAAGCATCGTTCATTACAGAGCAGTTGGTTTAAGCCAAGATGTGGATGGGACCGTGATTTGTAATAATAAAGTAATTGCCAAAATTTCTCGGTTAGAAGTAGCAGCGCACTTTATGAAACCAGCGCCAGATAAGATGTTAAATGCTTTATTGGCGCAAGGGAAAATCACGCCTTTACAAGCGGAACTAGCCAAGAAAGTACCGATGGCGGATGACATTACGGTGGAAGCAGATTCTGGTGGACATACAGATAATCGACCTTTAGTGGCTTTATTTCCAACGATTATTAAGTTGCGGGATGAACTGCATCAAGAATATGGGTATGCTAAAATGATAAGAATTGGTGCAGCAGGTGGCATTGCTACGCCTGCTTCTGCATTAGCCGCTTTTATGATGGGCGCTGCGTATATTGTAACGGGTTCTGTCAATCAAGCTTGTGTTGAAGCAGGGACTTCTGAACATGTTCGGAAGCTATTATCGACGGTTGCTTCGACAGATGTGACGATGGCACCCGCTTCGGATATGTTTGAAATGGGCGTGGACTTGCAAGTTTTAAAAAGAGGGTCTTTATTTGGCCCAAGAGCTAAGAAGTTATACGAATTATACACTCGATATGACTCGATTGATGAGATTCCTACAAAAGATCGAGAAGTCTTAGAAAAGAAAATTTTTAGAGCACCATTGGAAACTATTTGGCAATATTGTGTAGACTTTTTTAATGAAAGAGACCCTGAACAAATTGAACGAGCGAATGATAATCCAAAACGAAAAATGGCATTGATTTTCCGTTGGTATTTGGGTTTGTCCTCCAATTGGGCAAATTCTGGAAAAGTAGAACGGAAAATGGATTTCCAAATTTGGTGTGGGCCTGCCATGGGCGCCTTTAATAATTGGGTGAAAGGGACTTATTTGGAAAATTACGAAAATCGACAAGCAGTTGATGTGGCAGAAAATATTATGCTTGGTGCAGCTTATTTGTATCGAGTGCAGGCTTTGAAAATGCAAGGCGTGAATTTACCTTTGGCTTGGATGCATGTCGTACCTAAATCTCAGGTAGTAACGGCATAAAATAAGGTAACACAGCTCTGTGAGCTGTGAAATATATGGCATGTGATGTGCACAGCTCACAGAGCGGTGTTATTTTAGGAAAAGGGATTTTCGTACGATACTGTATGAAAATCCCTTTTTTGATTTGGGCTACTTTATAAATAATCCGTTATTTAAATAGGTCGTTAACCGATAATTTAAACCCTTTAATAACATCCTCTGCGGAACAAATATCTTTTCCTTCGCAGACTTGCATTTTTTTGCCTTTATAAATATGGACTTGTTTGAGTTCAGGAAAAATTTGCCAGACTATCTTTACCTTCGCTTTTCGGTAATCTTCCATTTTTTTGTGGACTCGATTTATCTGGTCGGTAGTAGAAATGACTTCGATGACAAACTGAGAACTAATATCTTCCCCATCTTTAGCTTTGCGTATTTGCTCATCGGTATAATAAGCCAAATCAGGACGTCTATGATTGCCCGCAAATTTGGTATCTCCTTCAGCGATTAGGTCGCCATCAAAATTATTTTTAAACAGTAATTGATAAAAGAATTTTGTTAAATTTTGTTGGATATAAAATTGCGTTTTGTCCATACTAAGTGTTTTCTCGACATAGCCGTCCACCCATTCGTACTTATATTTGTCTTCTCGAGTCAAATACTTTTTCTGAAAAGTTTCCCAGCTAATTTTCTTTTGGGTAATTTTTTTCTTTGGATAATCACTTGCTATAGCTACCATAATCATTCATTTTTACCAAAAATAAGAAATTAATTTAAAAAAGGGAGGATAGAGATATAACAATTTAAGACTTTTAAGGAAAATCTAAGCTACGCATGTCAAAAAATGATTGTATGCTTATAATGTTGTACTCACCAATTCTTCAAACCCATCCTCCTCAAACAAAGGCGCTAAAAAGAGGTCATTCTGAAATTTAAACCACAAAAATTCCTGACCTTCTGTTTTGCTTTGTCTTAAAAGGGCAATCGCTTTATCGGTATGACCTAGTTGCGCTTCCATCTTAGCTTTGGCATAGGTCACATAACTAGCGGCATAAGGATGGTCATAATTGCTTAAATATTGGTAGATGCCTTCTAGTTTATCATATTCTCTCAACTGAATATGACAGGCGGCTAAAGAAGCTAAGCCTAAATCAATAATCATAGGGACTTCTTTGAATCTTTCATAGAAACTTTGAAAATGATTCGCTGCTTTACTATATTTTCCCTTACCATAAAATCCTAAACCTATATAATAATCACTCAACCAATCATCGTCATTATCCTCGCCATAATTTAGCAATAAGTTAGACATGATTTTTTGTACGTCGGTTTGATTGAGTTTTTCTAACTCAAAAAGCAGCCCAACCAATAACAAACCTGCACTTTGCCGTCCACCATTAAAACTTAAATCTTCTCCTAAATAAAGGCCCATTTTTTCATAAACCTTATCAAAATCTCCAATATGAACTAAGGATTTTAAATAATAATTGGCAATCAACCCCTCTTTGATGTCAAAATTAAAACCTTCCACAATATCGCTGACTTGCTGATAATTTCCTTTTTGGAAATGGGCATAAGTCAATAATTCATAATATTCTTGGCAAGGAAAACATTCTTGAAAATCTAAATGAGCTATATCATAGTCTTCTAAAACAGTTAAGGCCTTTTGGGCTTGATTGGTATTTAAATATTGCCGACTTAAATTGGTTATCGTAATAAACTCTTGGGCATCTATCGTATAAATCTCTTCCCAATATTGGACAGCCTCTTTTAAATTTCCTTTCAATTGCGCTCGATAGGCTTTGGTTTGTAATTGATGGAATTTAGATAAATTATCACTTCTTTGCAAAACAAAATGCAACAAAGAATCCGCAGAATAATAATCCGATTCATTGATTTTGGAAGCGACTAATTCCACTAAGGGAACGATAAAAGTAGAATCGATTTGATAGGCAGTCATATAATATTCCTCTACTCTTTCATAACTAATGCCCCAATATTTTCGACCTTCTAAATAGGCTTGATAAGCACCCAATTTTGGTGGCTTTTCCGAAAACTGCTTACGCCCTCGAACCGCCCAAAAACCTGTCAATCGTTCACTTACTTCTTGAATCAGTGGCAAAGGGTCTGCTTTATCGCCAATCACAGGCTTTTCTAAAGCATGCACTACTTCTCCTGTTTGCACATCAACGACTTGTGCTTGTAAAATCAATTGTTCTCCTGATTGGTAATACCGTCCGTTGATAATAACTTCTGCTCCGGTGGCTTGCGCAAATTTTTGCATTCCTTCCAAAGAAGCCGCCGCTAGGTGAATATTGCTACGGACATTTGAAGGCAAAACGACTTTGGTCTTTTCAATGTCCATCAATTGTTGAGTAATCCAATCGGCTGCCATTTTCCCTACGCCATTTAATCGTTCTTCTCCCGTCTCATTCTCAAAAAACATGACGGCTACCTTTTTTTCTTTTAAAGAAGTTTCTTTAAAAGAACTACTTAGGAAAGTTTTTAATTGAGGAAAGTTAAAGGCAACTAATACGGCGACTAAGCCTAAAACAGCAAATACTGCTTTGGCACTCGTCACAATTTTTCGGAGCGTACTGGTAGGTTTTTTGTCTAATTTCCCCCTGATTGCTTTTTTATTGGGTACGGCAAATTCCTTATTAGCCAATGCATAAACAGGAATTATTTGTTTAATATTTTTAAATTTAAACTTGCCTAAGGCAGCAATTTTAAATTGAGTTTGATTGTCGATTGATACTTTAATAGCTTCAGAAAAAAGAACAGCACCTGGTATCCCAATAGATTCTATTCTAGAAGTTAAATTAACGCTATCTCCATATACATTATCTCCCTTAAAAATAACATCCCCCGCATGTAAACCGATACGCACAGGAACTTTTGGATTTTTTTGAAAGATAACCTGTAAAGCCCCTGCACATCTTACAGCATCAATGGGGCTATTAAAAATCACCAAACAACCATCGCCATAGAAATTGATAATCTTGCCGTTACATGCTACTACTTGTTCTTCTAATGCTTGTTGAAATTTTGACAATAGCTCACCCGCATACCTTTCGTCTTCCTGCATTAAGGCAGTATAACCGGCGATATCGGCAAACAAAATAGCTGCTAATTGTCGTTTTTCTAAAGACATTAAGGCATTTAAAATTAAGGGTTGTTGTGAAGATAATAAATTTTTGACTATCTCCTTCTCAAATATAAAGATAATTTTTGACTATAAAGGTTGCATTTAGCTTTCAAATGGGGAACAATAAATAATAAATAATGAATTCTGGGAGATAGGAGACTTTTGTAATTCCTAGTTTATTGGTGTAACGACGAATTGTAAAGAATAGAGTCTTAGGTGAAAAATAGATAATAATCCGTTGGGATTAATTGTGCCCGACGAATTACATGACTCAAATATTTATTTGATTATCAAGCAAGTTCTCAATAGTCCAATTTAAATCGTCCGATGACTGCGTCGTCGGATGATTTAAATCAGCTCATCGGACGACGATAGTCATCCGACGAGGTGATTTTGTGCCTCTATTGAGAACTTACGTTATCTAAGTAAATAATAATTGTGTGGACTTAGTACCGACCAACTTATTCTTTCAAGATTATTTAACCTATAAAATTATTTTACCCTAATTAAAAATAGCGCATCTTTACGGTTTTAAATCATCCTAATTTTAGGGCATGGAAAAATCAAAATCGCCAAGCTTACCCTTTTGGCAATCTACTTTCTTTATCAAACTCATGCATTGGGAATATTGGCCTAGCTTTGTCGTCTATGCACCTGCTGCCTTTTTCTATTTGTATTTTGCTATTCGGTCTCGCCGATTATTTTATTTTACTCCTGTCAATCCTGTCATTGAAACAGGTGGTGTTTTTGGGGAATCAAAAATTAATATTTTAAATCGAATTCCATCAGCATTTTTACCTAAAACGGTTTTTATTGCCAAAGAACATCAAACGCCAGCCTATATTATCAATGCAGGAAAAAATGCAGGTATTGCCTTTCCTTTTATTGCCAAACCAGATGTGGGGGAAAGAGGTTTTTTAGTAGAAATTATTAAAAATGAAGCGGCTTTAGTCGATTACTTAAAAAATATCAATGCTCCTTTTATCATTCAAGAATTAATTACTTCCCCGATAGAATTAAGTGTATTGCATTATAGAATGCCTGATGCAACTAAAGGGAAAATTACTTCTATTTGTATCAAAAGAACCCTATTTGTAGTAGGAGACGGACAAGCTACGGTCGCAGAATTAATGCAAAAGAAACCAAGAGCAAAATTACAATTTGCTCGATTCCAAGAAAATTATCCCACTATTTTAAAACAAATTCCAGCCAAAGGAGAAGCAATAGAATTAGAACCTGTTGCGAATCACAGTAGAGGCACGACCTTTTTAAATGGCAATCATTTACACAGCGAAAAACTGGAACGGGTCTTTGATAAAATAGCCTTTCAAATGGATGGGATTTATTATGGTCGATTTGATTTAAAATGTGAAAGCATTGAATTACTAGAAGCAGGAAAAGGTATCCGTATTTTAGAGTTTAATGGCGTAGCAGGCGAACCCGCTCATATTTATGACCCTGAATTCCCTGTTTGGAAAGCTTACAGGGATATTTATCGGCATTTTAAAATTATTTATAAAATTGGTCGAGTACAACAACAAAAAGGCATTGCTGCTATGAATTGGAAGGAAATGCGAACTAGTTATCGCCGATACAATGAATATCTGGAAGCCGCAAAAGTATAGGTGAACTTTAGTTCACCGAAAATAACAGCGTATTGATTGACGCTCCTCCAGATTGGAACCATAGAAACCACATCTTATTTAATTCCAATTAGTGCCAAAAAATGATATGAATAGAACTATAGGAAGTGCCCCTACAAGCGCTGCATTTTAATAATACACTACCAGTTAACTAAAATAAATGATTCCATTAAAAAACGAATTAATTATCTTGAAATTTGGGACAACCTCCGTTTGTAACACCGAGACTTTAGCCATTCGAGAAGATTGGATTCAAACGGTCGCAGAAGATGTCAAACAATTAATTGAAGAAGGAAACCAAGTCGTCATTTTTACATCTGGTGGCTTAGCAACTGGCAGAAAGAACTTCAAAAGACATGACAATAAATCTTCCTTATTACAAAATAAAAATCTTTTAGGCGCACTTGGTTTAAGCGAATTACTCTTTAAATGGCAGCAAAATTTTGAATTGGTTGGTTTACAAGCAGCGGGGCTAACAATTAGAGAAGAAGATGTCGCAACAACGGCTATAATTGACTTGATACAGGAAATGTTAGTCCACGGAATTATACCTGTTATTAACGAAAATATCCCACTACAAACAGGTTTTAACAATGATGAATTAGCAGCGACTGTTTGCAAAGCAATCAAAGCAACGAAGTTTATTCTGTTCACGGACACGGACGGGGTTTTTACGGACAACCCCAAAACCAATCCAAACGCAGAACACTTAGATTTATTAAATATCAATGAATTAAATATTAAATTTAATAAAAATTCACTATGTTTGGGCACTGGAGGAATGGAGGCTAAATTAATAGCGGCAAGTAAAATTAAAAAAATAGGCATTGATACCATTATCACTAATGGTGTTGATTTGCATCCAATTTTAAATCTGAATCATCAGCAAAAATATACGCTTTTAGAAAATGATGAACTATAAATGATAAACGATGA
>CALFWI010000081.1 GCA_937928615.1 uncultured Saprospiraceae bacterium
GATCCTATGAAAATATTAATCGTAGAAGATGAACAAGAACTACTTGACTTAATGTTGCGATACATGAAACGGGAGGGCTATGTCTGTGAATATGCAACTACCTTTAGAGAAGGGTATAAAAAAATCAATAATCACGAATACGATTGTGCCGTTGTTGATTTGAATTTACCTGGTGGAGATGGGCTGAAATTAATTGAGATATTGAGAAAAGAAATCCCCCATACTGCTACCATTATCATTTCTGCCAGAAATACGTTGGATGACCGTATCAATGGGTTGGAAGTAGGCGCAGATGACTATTTGACCAAGCCTTTTAATCTATCAGAGCTAAATGCTCGCATTAAAGCTATTTTGAGAAGAAAGACCAATCAAATGAGTAATGAGTTGGTTTTCGGAAATTTACTGATAGATTTAGATAAACGCACCGTAGTGGCTAATGAAATCATTTTAAAACTTACTAAAAAAGAATTTGATATTTTGGTTTATTTGGCTAGAAATAAAAATCGAGTCGTTACCAAAGATAGTATTGCCGAATACCTGTGGGGGGACTATATGGATGATGCTTTTTCCTATGACTTTATCTATGCCCATGTCAAAAATCTACGAAAAAAACTAGTACAAAACGATTGTGGAGATTATTTAAAAACCGTCTATGGGGTAGGCTATAAATTTATTAGCAATTGAACAAAATAAATTGGTTCTATGCCGCCATTACCGCAACGGCTATATTTGTAGGACTAGGTATGGCGAGCTATTTCTTTCCGCAACATTTTTTTACCGTTGCCCTAATTAGCCTAATTCCCTTAGGTATTTTAGGCATCGGTTTTCGCATCATTACCAATCGTCGTATCCAAGGCGTGCGGAATCAATTAACCCAGATTATTAGTACTTTGGAAGAATTTGATGTGGATGAACCCAAGAAAGTTATTTTTGAAAGTTCCACCTATCCCCTATTCAATGAATTAAACGAGAGTATTCTGGAATTAATCGAACGCATTCGTAGTAATTATCGAGCGAATCGGCAGTTTACTCAAAATGCCTCGCACGAATTACAAACCCCTTTAGCTATCATCAAAGGGCACGGGGAAATATTATTGAATTCGCCTCATTTAAAAGAAAAAGAAGTCACGGCTTTAGGGGTCATTTTACAAAATACGAATCGCTTAGCTAAATTAAATCATGCTTTAATTTTATTATCTAAAATTGAAAACAATCGCTATTCGGATGTAGAGACGGTAACGATTCCCCAAGTAATTAGCGAGATGCTTGGTAATTTTAAAGATTTGATAGAATTGCAAGAAATCAAAATAACAGAAGATTTCGGACAGGAATTAACCGTAGAAATGAGTGAAACACTAGCAGAAATTTTATTCGCTAACCTATTTCAAAATGCGATTCGATATAATGTGGAAAATGGCTTTATTCGGATTAAAATTAAGGAAAGAACGGTCACTATTTCTAATTCAGGCGAAGTATTGGAAGTCGCACCTGAAACCCTTTTTAAAAGATTTAAAAGAGAATCGACAGTAGAAGAAAGTTTAGGCTTGGGCTTATCTATTGTTAAACGTATTTGTGATTTATATGACATCCAAATAACTTACCTACATCAACACGGCTTACATCAGCTGATATTAGTTTTTCCTTAGTTTTAGCGGTACGAGTCTTTCAAACTAAACCCTTTCTAGCTGATTTTATTGACCCAGAAATAACAGCGCATAGAAACGCAATTGATTAATGTCCCATTCTTTAAGTAATGGATAAAAAATAAATTAGACATTTAGCATTTAATTTCCCACAATCTGCTCCGATTTATCGGAGAATTTATTCCCCACGGATTATAGTTGTTCACAGCCTGCTTCGTATTTTAATCGGAGTTATTTTAGGGTATTACTAAAACTGTCAAACAATTATTATATTATTTTTAATTATAATATTTTAAATCATTAATCGTTTTAGTCACTACTCATTACCTTACTACTGAATATTCTCAGACCAGAAGTCTAAGCTACTTTTAATGTTCAATTAATTTTTAATGCGACATTTTGAGATGCACCCGACTCATTACTAAACAATTTTTATGAAAGCCTCTTTATTAGACACCTATACTTATCGTTGTGGAGAGAAAGTATTATTAGTAAAAAATCCAAATCAATTTGTCGTTCGAGCACTTCCGAGTCAGTTAAAAGCGTTAGGATGGTCCGAAACAGAACAAGTTTCTGCTGCCTCTACTAGAGTGACCACAACCTCCAAAAGCTTAGAATCAAGAATGGCTATTTCCCGTGGTGTAGCCCCTACCCATCATGCCTATCAAACGAAAGATAACGAAGAATCTTTTCTAATCACAGATAGGATTTTTGTTGAATTCAAAAGAAAACCAACGACCAAAACTTTAAATAAATTTATTGCGAAATATAGTCTAGTCCTACTCAAACAATATAGCCCAAAAGATTTCTTATTCCAGTTGACGGATTATACCAATATGAATCCTGTTAAGTTGGTGGTTTTGCTACATGAAAAAGAATCTTTGGTAAAAACAGCAGGACATGATTTGAATGTTCGGGTAATTAAGTATCAAGCTTTATTACCAACTGACCCAGCATACATCAATCAATGGCATTTACACAATCGCCTAGTAGACCCTGCTTTCGACAGTCGTGCTTCTAGTAATTGTGAACAAGCTTGGAATGTACTGGGTAATTATGGTGACGCAAACGTAGTAGTTGCCGTAACTGATGATGGATGTCGCTTAGACCATCCAGATTTCGATGGTTCTAATAAATTTGCCGCATGGGGATATTTCAATGGCCAACAACTCATTACCAACAACGACTTTCAGGCAAATCCAGCCTTAATGTATGAAAGCGGGAATGACCACGGTACTTCTTGTGCAGGCGTGATTGCAGGAGAAGCAGATGCTATTAAAACTGTTGGTGCAGCCCCAGCTTGTAGCCTTTTACCCATCAAATGGGAATCTGACAGTTTTGGCGGTCTATTTATTAGTGATTCTAAATTATTGACTACTTTAGATTTTATTGCGGATAAAGTCGATGTGATGTCTAATTCTTGGGGAAGTAGCCCTAGAAGTAATTGGGAGAATCAAGTCCTTAATAGAATCGAGCAATTATCTATTAATGGTGGAAAAAGAGGCAAAGGCATTATTTTCCTCTGGGCAGCAGGCAACGAAAATTGTCCTATTCAATTACAATCAGATATTCCAATTCCTTATACGGCTGGTGTTGATTTTAGTGGCAATCGACTGGTTTGGGTGGGCGTTAGTACGTCCCGTTTTTTTGAGCATAATTTAACCAATATTCCAGGAGTCATGCATATTGCCGCCTTGGGAAGTACGGCCCAACGGAGTCATTATTCCAACTATGGACCAAGTATTAGTCTAATTGCACCGTCCAGCAATCAGCATACTTATTATAGAGCGCAGGTCGATGGTTTAGGGATTACGACCGCCACAGGTGAAGGCACTCAAATTACGGATAGTTTTGGCGGAACTTCAAGTGCAACGCCATTGGTAGCGGGTATTGCCGCCCTCGTCATTTCTGCTAATCCTACCTTAACCGCAGCAGATGTAATTGCCTTACTAAAGCAAACAGCTTCTAAAGATTTGAATTTCACCCCTTATCCTAAAACGACACCTGCAGATTTTGACCCTGATACCTCTTGGGATGTTTCCCCAATTGCCCCTTATGATACAGGCGCTTTTACGGATATTGGTTCACCTGACGGCACTTGGAGTCCTTGGTTTGGGCATGGTAATGTGGATGCACTCGCAGCCGTTACACAAGCCTTAACTGGTGTGGACACCCCAAATCCTCCAATACCTCCTACCAGTGATACCAATTCAGTAGAAGCCAATGCTACCCCCAATCTAACTATTCCTGATAGCGACGAAATAGGTGTAACTGACACAATCACCATCACTCAAAACGGAAATTTAACGGAGCTTTCAGTTACGCTTGACCTTACGCATACGTATATCGGTGATTTGGTAGTTAGCCTAATAGCCCCATCTGGACAAACAATAATTTTGCATAATCGGAATGGTGCTTCCGCTAATGATATAAAAACGGTTTATTACAGTCTTAATAATGTAAATTTAGCGGCTTTGCTGGGTACTTCTATTCAAGGAGATTGGCAATTAACTATTAAAGATTTAGCACCTCAGGATGTCGGTCAGTTAAATAGTTGGGGATTAAAATTAGACTTTACCTCTACTACGGAAAGATTGCTAGAAATAACTGATGTTGTGGGGCTATCCATCCCCGATAATACTACTGAAGGTATTGAACATACCCTTAATCTAACGGAATCTGGTACAATTAAAGAAATCGAAATTGATGTAGATATTACCCATACCTATATTGGTGATTTGCATGTTGAATTAATAAATCCTCAAAATGACCGATTTGTCTTGCATAACCAAACGGGTGGTAGTCGAGATAATTTGATTCGTACTTTTTCTATGGTCGACACGGCGGTCTTATCGGATTTAGCAGGACAATCTGTTACAGGAAATTGGAAGTTACGAGTAGTGGATAATGCAGATAGAGATATTGGGAAGTTGAATGTTTGGGGATTGCGTTTTTTGGTAGCTTAAGATATTCTTGTTTTTTAAAGACCAATAAAATTAGAAAAATCAGTTGCCAAAATTTTTATCTCTTATCGAATTTTGGCAACTATTTTATATTTTTTAAGGCTATTTTAGCCTTTTTTTGTTTTTTTCTAATGGTTTCTAATTGAAACTTCTGGCTAGCATATTCATTTCCCCAATGACTTATAGATTTTATGGATTCAGGAGTTGTCTCCCATTCTTCAATTAAATACTTTTCTGCTTCTAGAAAATCAAGATATGCTTGATTATAGTTTCCCAATTCCATTTCACAGATTCCTTTTCTTCTGTAAATATTAGAAGAAATGTATCCATTTTTAATACAAAATAAAAAATCTTTTTGTGCTTTTTTCCAGTTTTTTATCTTTCCTAATTCTACATTAATACTCTAGCCGTCAGAAGTCTCCCGATAGCTATCGGGAGTAAAACGGTCTGATTTCTTAGAGTCTTAATGTAGAACTAATTAATTTTTTTTCATTCGTAGTTCCATCATTTTCATAGCGATTACTATTTCCTCTTCACTTGCTGCTAACTCCTTGTCCAACATTTCTAGTTCTTCCTGATTTAAGTTAGCTGATGCCTCTATTGCCTGCCTTGTAAAATCTTTTGCTCGACCTTCCATTGCTGTTAAATCGGTAGCAGTAATTACTTTTTTGGTTGAAGCTTTTTCAGTTTTCAAACTCATAATGGACTTATTTTTTATCCTTATATTTTTCAATTTCTTTTCTAACTAACTTGATTTCTTTATATCTCATTAAAAGATAATCTTTAAATTTTTTCCATTCTCTCCATTCCTGTTTTGTTAATTCGTCTTTTTCAATGTAATAGTTAAGGTTTTCTTTTAATAGTTCAACATCTCTATTTAACTCCTTTAACCTTAAAATTAGTTTTTTTAACTCCACAATCCAAATTTCTAAAGTAAATTTATTTTTTAAATTACGACCTACAAAATCTTCCCCAATTCTCCTGCCATCTCTTCCAAACTCCCCTCTAAAGCCTTATGTTTATTTTCCAAAGAAGCAATCTGTCTTTCTTCATTATTAAGCATTTCATCAAAAGACCCAAAATTAGCGTCGATTCTATTTTTGATATGCTTAACATATCTATTCAATTTACCTGAAACTTCTTCTTCTATCCGCAAGCGCCCTTTGGCAATTTCTGCTTGAAAACCATTAATCACTTTCCGCCTTTTTAAGCCAACCGAAACCCCTGCAAATAATAAACCAATGGTCGATAAAACACCGCCTGTAATATCAAAAACCATCCCATTCGTCACCGTAGCGAGGATAATTCCAATCACTGCAATACCGCCGCCTGCTGCCATATTCGGCATTAAATCATCACTATCTGGAAATAATTCTTGGTCGGCGAAGTTTTCGGAACGACTTAGGAAGTTTTTAAAAGCAGCTTGTAATTCTCTTAAAATGTTGCTACGCTTTTCTGCTATTGCAGAAAATATTTCGTGATTATTCTTTAAAATAGTCTGGCTATTTTGGATTTTTAAATCAATAATTTTAGCCATTTGCTGAATGCTTTCTGCTAGGTCCACTACTCCATCATTCAATTTATCCTTAAGAATGGTATTTAAATCTGTTTCAAAGTTTTTCGTCAATTCATCTAACCAATCTTTAGCGGAAGCACCACTCTTAAACATGGAAGAAAATTGGCGTTTGATTAAACTACCAAATGATAGTCCTGCTTTTAATTCATCTTCTGTCTTTCGAGTAATTGTATCATAGCCACCCAATAAATTTTCTACCAAAGTAGCGACTTGTTTATTAGACTTAACCTCTTGTTCTTCTAACGTCCCCCTAATGTCTAATCTAAATTCTTTGTCTGCTAAATTCTGTTGTTTTCTATCTAAAACACCTCTATAAATACGTTCATTGATATTTTTGGAGGTTTTTATATTATTTTGTAATTTTAAAACGGGCGCTTTTCCACCCGTAATATTATCGGCAATGTATTTTCTAATCGGTAAAAAACCACTATTCATTTCGTCCCCCTCTATTTCCTGCTTGGCAGATACCGCAAAAACATTGGGTTCCATAATGCCCTTTTTCGCTGAGTAATCCTTTACGCCATTGATATTGACCTTTAAATCTGATTCATTCATCAAATCTTTTTGCTGTAACACAAAAACGATTTTTTTGCGCCAATCTGAATGAATGTAATCAAAGAAATCCCAAGCGGATTGTCGGTATGGATTTTTGGCTTCAAATACAAAAACGATTAAATCAGAGGCAGGAATGAAATTCTCCGTAATTTCTTGATGATGCTTGATGATGGCATTCGTTCCTGGTGTATCAACTATCGCAATCTCTTTTAGAATCTCAATCGGTTGAAAAATCTTTTTCAAATTTTCATTAATTGAGATAATTTCTTCTGTTTCGCCATATAAAATTTGTTGAATGGTATCCGTCATTGGTTGTGGCGCTACCTTACAAATTTCCTTCCCTGTTCCTAAAAGGGCATTCACAAAACTACTTTTACCCGCTTTTACTTCTCCTACAATCACAAACATAAAAGGCTCATTAATCCGATTGCGCAAATCACTCACCGTGCTTGCTAGTTCTGTATGGCCAATTTGTACCGTTAAATCGTGTAGTTGTCTCACTAAATCATCAATCTTTATCCGATAGGTTTTTAGCGATTGATTGAGTAATTTTTCCATCTTATGATGCTTGTTAAATTGTTGAATTGCCCCGAAATTAATTCGGGATAAATGTTGATTGTTGTTGTTTTAGACGTACCCAAAAATAAGAAGTCATGCTTATCTGATAGAATTTTCTAAAATAGGTATCGTCTCTGGCCCTTTGCAAAAAATTAGGTCCAAGATACTTAAATTTGGTAAATAACCTGTTTTTTCTGCAAAAACCTGTTGATATGGTTTATTTTGATAAGTGGTATCGGTAGTCGCAGTTACTGTTTTTGGGGTGATTTTATTCCTGAAATCACACCTATCCTTCGGCATTTCTTTTAGATAAGTCGTTGAAAATTCTAATTTCGGTTGAATGTCTAAGACAAAAAACAAAGTTTCTAGCACTTTTAAATTATGGTCAAATAAAAATTCCGTCTTTTCTTCAAAAAGGGGTTTAAAATCATCGACATAATATTCAAAAAAAGGCGAATTCCCATAGGCAGAACAGATAGCCGTCCATTGTTTGTTTTGCCAGTTCTCGTCGTAACTAATCCGAACTGCTTTAATAGATTGTTGTTGATTTTTGCCTTTTTCTAAAGGAATAGATAATCTTAACAACCCATTAGCAGACGTAATATGTGTTCTATTTCTAAAACTCCTTTTAATATAATTTTCGTGCTGTTCCAAGACTAAACTCGGATGCAAAAAGAATTTTGAAAAATATTGAATGGAAGGAAAATAATGTAATTCTATGAGTATGGGTACGCTTGGATTCATGGCGCAAAGGTAGGGAGAAAGGCGAAAAGTCGGAAGGGCATAGCGGTAAAAAGGCTAAGAGATTATCGACAAAAAGGATTAATCTATCTCCCCCCTTTTCAGCACAGGGGTGATTGGTTCTGCTAGTTTGCCAATTGCTGCTGGTGAGGACTTGCAGTCCGCAACCAATATTGGCTCGCCTCTGGCGAATTTCACACTACGTTATACCCGCCAGAGGCGATAAAAATAAAGGTTTAGGACAATATGTCTTCACCAGCAGCTACTATTTTTTAGAATCAATCCCCCCCTGCCCTCAGCCTTTCCACCTTCATCATATCGCCTCAAAATCCGTAGCCGAAGTTGTTCGTTCCTCAGGAATTAAATCCATAATTTTATATTTCATAAACAAATTAATTGTTGCTAAAACATCTTTTTCGCAGTAAGTAGTAATCCGTCTAAGGTCATCTTCTTCCCAAAATACCCGACCTACTTCACTACCATCAATATCATCTTTAGGGGTTGGAAAACCAAAAGCAGCCGCTAATAAACTTAGAGAGGTGTAATTTTTATAATCGCCAAATTTCCAAAGTGTCAAGGTATCAATAAAATGAGCTACTTCCCACGGTTTTTTTCCAGCAATGTCTAAAGAATCAGGTAGTGGCAATTGATTGATTAATAGCCGTCTACAGATATAAGGCATATCAAACTCTTTAATGTTATGTCCACAATAATGCGTCAATAACCCTTTTTTGTTTTTACCTGAACTGAAGTATTGTCCAATTAAACCACTAAATTCTTGTAATAATTTTTTCTCATCTCTATCCGCAAATGACTTTAAACGAATATGCCAATCTCCTTTTTTCGTATCTTTTACTAAGAAACCAACCGAGATACAGACTATTTTACCGAATTCTGCAAAAATGCCCGCTTTTTCAGGAAAGGTGATAGCCGCTTCTTCGTCTGTTACGGGTTCATCATATTTCTTTAAAATTCCTTTACTCTTATGTTTCCAGAATTTTTTGAGATTGTCATCTAATTCTTCATAGGTTTTCGTAGAGGACACACATTCTATATCCAAGAATAGAATACTTCCAAGATTTACATTATTCAGCATTTTGTGTAGTTTTAAATTGGTAGACAAGCTTAAATAAACCATTAAATGGTTCCCTAAACTTTTGACCAATTTAGTGATAATTATTTAATTAACGATGAAGGATGAACGATAAATGATGAATTGATAATAAAGAGGAACGAAACTTTCTTATATCGGTATTAATTTTACAAGAAGTGTACTATAGAAAATTCTATTTGACGAATTCATCGGTCATCATTTATTGTTTTAATTAACGGGTAAGTGTTGATAAAGGTATTAGGGTAGTATACTTAAAAAATACACCAAGTCAGACAAAATAAATAAGGTAAGTATTCTTTGGGGAATAGTCCGTTTATTTTTTGTCTAACTTGGGTAGAATCACAATCTCAAAACAAAAATAAAACTTATTTGATAATAAAACAATGTTTTAAAACTATTTTAATTACATTTTGTTAAAAAAATTAATTTTTCTACAAGATTAGCTCAAAAATGACTTCAAAATAAAGATTTATCATATTAATAATACGTTGCAAAGTGAAAACGGAGCGTTTTTTTTAGGCGTAACGGCTTCAATGCTCATTAATGAGTAAAAAATAAATATTTGCTATAAGCAATAATTTGACACTTTAATACGCTATTAAAACCTAACTTTGCACTTTAATTTTAATACATAAACAAAAAAATAAAGTTGGCTACGATTAATGATTTTGTTAGGGATAGAATGATATACACCAATGCTATCACCCCTTCATTAATCTTATTTTAAAATTTAACAACATGAGTAGCAGTAATTCAAAATCAAACTTGTTCGCCATTGCTATGGTCGCTATTTTAGGACTTTTAGGCTTAAGTGGATACTTATTTTTTGCTAACCAAAATTTGCAAGAAACAACAGAAAAATTAGCTCAGGATATTAATACTAAAGGAAAAATTTATGACGAGTTAAACGATACTTATAATGAAGCAGTCGCTGAATTAGATGAAATGAAAGGCAATAATGAAGAATTAAATGCCTTGATTGAAAAGCAAAAAGACGAGTTAAAAGCCAAAAAGAATCAGATTAGCTCTTTATTGAGAACTAAAAATGATTATAAGAAAGTCAAAGCAGAAATGGGCGAAATGCGGACTCAGTTAGACCAATACGTCGCTGAAGTAAATACTTTAAAGGCTGAAAATGAAGCTTTATTAGCACAAAATACTGATTTAGATAATCAGAAAAAATCTTTAGAACAGGATTTAACGGCTAAATCTGCTCAGAATGAGGAATTAGAAACAGCAAGGGCACAATTGGTTTCTGAAAAAGAAGATTTGACTAGTCGAAATTCTATGCTAGGCAAAAAAGTCAATATTGCTTCTGTCATCAAAGTAGCCGATGTTACGGCAACTGGCTGGAAATTGCGTAAAAATGGCAAGGCAGCTAAGAAAAAATATGCCAAAAATATGGACCGTTTAGAGCTTTGTTTTAATACTTCTGAAAACTTAGTGGCTAATCCAGGAGAGGAGACTTTTCATATTCGGATTATTACCCCTCTTGGCGAAACTTTAGCTATTGAAGAAATGGGTTCTGGCATAATAAAAGACGAATCAACTAAAGAAGAAATGCGTTTCACTAAAGCTGAAACGGTTGATTACCAAAATGAAAGTGGTAATATCTGCATGAATTGGGAACCTTCTACTGGTTTTGATAAAGGATTGTATTCTGTAGAGATTTATAATAAAGGATATATCGCTGGTCGTGGAGAGTTTAGATTGAAATAATACAGCTCACGGTTTCTCGAAATAATCAATACAAAAAAGCCTAAAGTTAATTATAACT
>CALFWI010000082.1 GCA_937928615.1 uncultured Saprospiraceae bacterium
GCATTAAAGTCAAAGAAATTGCTGTTATTGCCTAGATTATTGTTGTCGCTATTTTATAGTAGCGTACAGTAACTATTTTTAGGCGTAATTTATTTTTTTACAAATGGAATACTTTTTATCCCACCGGCTGGATTCCTTAATTCTAGAAAATAATACCCTTTAGTCAAATTTTGTGGTAAACTTAAAGATTGTACCGTTGTTCCAGCGGGTATATTGGCTTGAAATAGCTGAATAATTGCTTGACCTACCTCATTGCGTATGGTTCCAGTCAAATGAGTAAGCGTAGCTAATTCCAGTCGTAAATTAAGGTGTTGCGCTACAGGATTCGGATAAATAGTAAAGCCCTCCAAACTGTTAATATTGTTGACTGCTGAGGCTATTTCTGCCTCAAGGGATAAGGAAGTGGTGTAAAGGTCATCTCCTGTTCTACCACCATTATTATTCGCATCAAGTACCGCTAAATAAAAAGTAATAGCCCCTGCATCTATTTCAGGTGCTTTCCAGTCAACTTCCCAAATAGTTTGAGCGGAGCCATCTGTAGTCTGGGTAACATAATTTCGACCGCTCCCACTTCGTTCTCGTTTATCCTCTCCTGCTAAAATCCATTCACCGATAGTATTATCTTGGGCATCTAATGCCACGATTTCAAACCCATTTCTTTCTATAGTTTGGGCACTATCAATCGCAATCGTTATTTTATGCGTTTCGCCTAATTGATAAGCTGCTTGGTCTTCATTGACCATTAAATTAATAGTAGCAGAACTGGTATTTGGGGTTGTGTTATGACAATTACTAGAACCACAAGTTGTTTCTCCTGGAGCTCCTGTTCTGCCAGCAGGCGCACCTGAACGATTTCCCAATAAAGCGATGTAAACAACTAGCCCAAATAGAAATAAAAACCGAGTAAATAACTGCTTCATAAAAAATGAATTTATTTTTCAAAATGAAAGGTATTACAAATCTTACTTATAACATATACCTAAAACCAACATTGAGCATTTTGTTTTTTGTATAAATACTAGCTCCTCTTGGACCAATAACTGGTTGCATACTTCTAATAAAAGTAGGCTCTAGATAGAAAGATAGATTGGATTGAAAGGTGTATGCTAAACCAACACCAGCCAAACAATGTACCGCATAATTGGTGCTAGACTTAGTATTTGGTCGTTCTCCAAAATTATTCGTCCTAGAATTAAATCGACTATCATTTAAAGTAATTTCTTGTAATTCAAAATTTTTAGTTAACAAAAAACGATTCAATAATCCCGCTTTTAGACTCAATGCAAACGAACCAATAGCCCATTCTTTTTTAATGCTTAATGGTATATCTAAATAATTTCTATTGCTATTAAAAGTAATATCCATATTAATTTTAGCATTGGAGGCAACTGTTGAAACAGCACTTCGAGCCAATGAGATATCTGTATCTATTGCTCCCTGAGCAGACCCTAATTGTAGATTCAGATTACTTTCATACTCCCCACTATTGTTTAAGCGTTCTTGCAAAGATTGATAGGGTATTATTCTGTTATGTTGTATCCGTTTATTAATAGAGGAATAACGTAAGCCTGTTTCCAAAGACCAACCCTTGCTCCATTTAAGGCCAAATTGAAGACCTGTAGTAAAAGCTGTTTCTTGTGTTTCTCGTCTTGGAAAAAATTCATGTTGGTCTAACTTAGCTCCTTTGTCTTTGACGGTCGTTAAAATAGGAGCGTAATCCGCCGCCAGATAAAACCTAAGGCGTTTTTTTAGTTTAGGAATTAGGGGTAAGTTTTTCCAATTAATAGTTCGATTGTCTATGCCTAGTTGATGAATGGAAATTGGTAATTTTTCTAAAAGAGAAACTGTATTTAAAGGTATTTCTTTTTTTGAAAGAGATTCATTGGAATCGCTATTTTGTCTGTTTACCTTTTTTTGTTTATCAACGGAAACCAGCGCAATACCACTTTCAAACGTAGCCTCTCCCAATGCTTTATTGGGAGAGGACGGACTAACAAATTTAGCATCAAAAGATTTGAATGCAGCATTGACGTTGTTAAATGCAGTTGTTTCTGTAATGCTATTGGTTATATTAGTATTGATTGACGAATTTAAAGTCTCCTTAATGGGAGCATTTATTTGCTCCTTTCTTTTTGTTTTTTGTTCATTTAAGGCTTGTAAATCAGCTTGAATTTTTTGTACTGCTTGGTCATTTTCGGCTAATTGTTTTGATAAACCCTGTATTTGCTGATTGGATTGGTATAATTGAAACACACACAATAATAGTAAAACACTTGCAGCAACGGCTACCCATTGCCAGTATACAAATTTTCTTTCCCGCTTTTTTTCTGGGGCAAGTTCTTTTTGTATATTATCCCAAACGTCTTCAGAGGGCACATTCCAACCAGCTGGTTGCTGTATTTTTCGAGAGTCATTAAATAAACCTCCAAACAAGTCTTCTAACTTATCTTTAGGATTTTTCTTTTTCATCATTCCTTTTTAATAGGACAACATGATTTCACCTACTGTCCCCTTTATGTTAGTAGCTGCCGTTCGAGTTGTTTTCTCAAAGCAGCCTTTGCTTTAAATAACTGAGTTTTAGACGTATTTTCACTAATGCCTAGTATATCCGCAATTTCTCTATGACTATATCCTTCAATTACATATAAATTAAAAACTATTTTATAACCATTGGGTAATCGTTGAATCAGTTGAGTTAATTCTTCTAATCCCAATTTTTGAAAAATGACTTCCTGACTATGAAAAGCATCTTCGTATCCTTGACTATCTTCGTGTTGCCAATCCTTTTTCCACTTGCGTAAATATCGTAGTGCGGTATTTACCATGACTCTTCGCATCCAACTTTCTAGATTTCCCTCGCCAGTATATTGGTGAAAATCTTTAAAAATATTGATGAATCCTTCTTGTAATATATCTTCTGCTTCCGAACGATCTCTACTATAGCGTAAGCATACCGTAAACAGCGATATTTTGTATTGTTCATACAAATATTTTTGGGCAGTTGTATTGCCTTTTTTTGCTGCGTTTATAGCTTTTTTTAGATTCATTAAATTAAATAGAAAGTTGTCTTTTTTAAGAGGTACATCTAATATAGATATGGTTGCCTAATGGGAAAAATATTTTTTCTTAAAAAATTACAAGAGACTAATCAATTGAAAGAAATGATGCTATAACCTAAAAAAGCCTTCCCGAATTACTTCGAGAAGGCTTTATATTTTTGAAACGATATTGGATGATTGTTGTAAGTATCGGTAAAACCGTCTACCGTTAACCATCAACCGTGTACCGTCTTTCTTACATCATACCGCCCATACCGCCTGGCATTCCACCATGCGCATGACCGTGTCCACCTGCATCTGGTTCTGGCTTATCATTGACTACACATTCTGTAGTTAAAATCATCGCTGCGATTGAAGCTGCATTTTCTAAAGCAATTCTAGTTACTTTAGTTGGATCAATTACACCAGTTTTCTTCAAGTTTTCAAACTTGTCCGTTCTAGCGTTATAGCCCATGTCGCCTTTACTTCTAGCAACTCTTTGTAAAATTACAGACCCTTCAACACCTGCATTTTCAGCAATTGTTCTTAAAGGAGCTTCTAAA
>CALFWI010000083.1 GCA_937928615.1 uncultured Saprospiraceae bacterium
AGTGAACGGAAAAATATGTTGTTTAATGGTTGTACCACCGCCATGTGGCCCATTAGAAAATAACGGATGGTGCATCGCAATGACCACATTTTTATTTCGATTGGCTTTTAGGGCTTCCTCAAACCATTTCATAAAAGTAAAGCGATTTTTCACCTCACATCCATTGTTAATTTCAGTTTCGCCTTCCCAATCTTGCAAAAACCATTGCGAATCAATCGCTAAAATGGTCAAATTTTCATTGATTTCTATTTCTTTAGGATCTCCACAACCAGCATCAGGCACAAACACATTCCCTCTGTTTAGTTTCTTTTCAATGTATTTTTCTTGTCGTTGCAAACCATCTAATCCCCATTCTGCCCAATCGTGATTACCCGCCACAAAAAACGGCCGACCTTTAAAGTTAGCCAAGGCGTTTAGCTGAGCATCTAGCCGAAATTCATCTTTGGCTCGTTCCTCCTTTTCTTGTTTAGGGGCCATTCCATCGGGATAAATATTGTCTCCCAAGAAGATAACCGAACTATTTTCCGAAGCGGCGTCTAATTTTTCTTTTAATAAAGCTAAAGCAATTGGTGCACTTTTATCTTTTTTAGCATTCCCTGCATCACCAATCAGATACATGGTATGGACGATTTCTCCCGTCATAGCCGCTTGGTTCTGAACAGCATTGGCGGTTAAATCTTTGGCAATATTTAATTTATAATTGGCACAAGAAGAAAGGAGTAATAAGGTAAGAATCCCAAGAATATTTCTCAACATAGGTTTGGAGCTTTAGATTTGAGGTTTAAAACACAATGCAAGATAAAAATAAAATATCAAAAGTCGTATTGGATGTAAACCAGATAAATCTAAGAATGGTTGAGAAAAAGTAGTTATTAATTAATTTTAAGTGATTAGTCAGCAGCGGGCTTAGGCATCAAAAGGAGCTTTAAGTCCATGCTTATTGAAAATCATTAAATGGGTAATTAAAGGAAGTCGTAGAAAAATAATTACTCAGGAGTCAGGTGGCAGAACAGGCTGACCGCTAATGCGTACTAAATAGAACCAGCCATATAAATATAGCGATTACGTTGAACTTTTCAGCACCACATTTGTAAATAAAAGACAAATACAATTAGGAATAAAACAACCAAAAAATGTCTAAAAAAATTCTAGCCTTTGGCGCAAGCAGTAGCATACATTCTATCAATAAAAAATTCGCCACTTTTGCCGCCAATCAAATAGCCAATGCGGAAATCACGATATTAGATTTGAACGATTTTGAAATGCCAATTTATAGTGTTGACAAAGAAGCAGCAGGCGGCATTCCAGACTTAGCCAAGCAATTTAAAGCGCAAATTCAAGCCGCAGATGGCATCATCGTTTCTTTTGCGGAACACAACGGTTCTTACACCGCCGCTTACAAAAACATTTACGATTGGATGTCTAGATTGGAAGGAAGTGTTTGGGGAGAAAAAACAATGATTCTCTTAGCTACTTCTCCAGGTGGTCGAGGTGCCAAAACAGTTTTGGAAGGTGCTTTAAGTGCTTATTCCCGAGGGAATAAAAATGTGGTGGCTCATTTTTCTTTGCCTGTTTTTAATCAAAATTTTTCGGAGCAAGGCGGAATTACGGATTCGGGGTTGTTGGCTGGTTTTAAGGAGCAATTGGCTTTGTTTGAAGAAGCTATATAAGATTTGAATAGCTCTTATTTTATCCATTGTCCTTCAATTATCTGTTCTAGAAAAAATGTACAACGGGTAATTGAAGGACAACGGTTATTTTGAGGGTATTCAAATAGGAATAATGGTGTAGAGTATTAGAAAGACTTCAACCGAACCCCCACAAAAAAAGTCCGAGGCGCACCAGGCCCATAAATATAATTACTATCTCGATCCTTCCCTAAATCAAAATCATTTTGGTAAGCATTGGTAATATTTTTAATACCGCCAAAAACTTCCAAGCCACTATCTAAATTCTTCAAATCGAAAGTATACCCTGTTTTAATACTCAATTCTGTAAAGGCTTTGGATTGGACATAAGCATCTGTTTCTACGCCAGGCGCACCTGCAAAATGCGCAATGGTCATTGGTCCAGTATAAACTAAATTTAAAGTCGTATTAAATTTTTTGCTTGGAAAAAAAGATAAGGTGGCATAGCCATATTCGTTAGGCGTTCGCAAAAATGCTCTGAGTGGATTCAGACCTTCAATATTATCTACTGCTTGGTCAAATAAGCTCGTTTGAATCGTCGCTCCGAGTTCTAATTGCATTTTCTGTCGATAATTGGCTCTTAATTCTAAAGTACTTCCTTTCACGGTGGAGCCTGAACCATTCCGTTTTTCAAAGCGTTCGCCAAAGGCATCTTCGCCAATCGGTTGTAAAAAGAAGGCATCATTTAAATGCGTGTAAAAACCCTCAACCGTAAAGCCTGCTACAAAATTTTCGGTGGCTTTATCATAATTAATCGAGCCACTAATGCTATTCGAGCGTTCTTCTTTTAAATCAGGAGATAGGGAAATTCGAGAAATACCACCACCTGCAAAAGCAATATGTAAGTCCGCATCAAACGCCTGTGGTGCTCGGAAGCCCGTTCCCCAAGTCAAGCGAAATTGTGTGGATAATTGAGGACTATATAAAAAGGAAACTCTAGGGCTTAAAATGGTTTTGCCCACTAAATTATGATTGTCTGCTCGAACACCAGTTAATACCGTCAATTTTTTATTGAGTTCCCAATCGCTTTGTAAAAAGAAACCTAGATTTTTAGTTACTTGGTCAATTTTATAAGCATAAGCATCAATCACATCAAAAACATCATCTACTACATATTCTCCACCGAAAGTCACTACATTATTGCCAGCGCCTAGAAAGTTATTCAGTCGATGATTTACTTGCAAACCACCTTGTAGCGTCGTGTTTTTAGAAGTACCATAAGGGGCATTTAATTGGTAATCAATAATGTCCGCAGGTTCATCAGGGCTAATTCCTGTAAAATGAACTCTATCGGTATTTTGTCCTGCTAAATAAGTGATAAAAGAACTGTTATCTTCGTTGAAGTTAATTTGATAATCTAAGCTCGCCATTAAGACATCATGCGTTCTTTCCTCCGATTGTAAGGCTAAATGTGCGGGTTTATTAACCATTTCTCCACCGTAGCGATATTCATTAATACTA
>CALFWI010000084.1 GCA_937928615.1 uncultured Saprospiraceae bacterium
TTTTTGACAATTTTTGCATTGCTATCAATCACGAAGTGATTAAACTATAATAACTCCGTATGAAATGCGGAGAATGCTGGCAGATTCGAGTCTCACAATCCTGAAAGGATTGAACTTGTGCAAAAATTGTCAAAGACCCAAAGTAGTTAATTATGAAAGTCCTTCTAAGTCAAGACATACCTTTTAAACCTTCCAAGTTTCCAATTAACTATAGTTGGGTTATTCTAATTGTAGGTATCATTGGTGTCTTAATGAGTATTCCAGGACAGACCATGGGCGTATCTGTATTTACAGATTATTTAATCGACGCTTTAAAAATTGAACGAATAGAATTATCCAATGCCTATTTAATTGGTACTTTAACAAGTGCTATGTTATTGCCTAGAGTGGGGAAATTATACGATAAATATGGCAGTCGTTTGATTGCGATGGCAGCAGCTTTATTATTGGCAATTACTTTAGTCTTGGTGTCTTTTTCTGCCCAAATAGCGGATTCAATTGCGCTACAATTCTTTAATGAACCGTCTACTGTCATCACCTTTGCAACGATTACGGTCTGTTTTTTCTTATTAAGGTTTTCTGGACAAGGCGTATTGACGATGGTGTCCAGAACCATGTTAATGAAGTGGTTTGTGGAAAACAGAGGTTTTGCCAATGGACTAAGTGGAGTGGCAGTTTCTTTTGGTTTTTCTATTGCCCCGCAGGTTTTTAATCAAATGATAGAGCAAACGAATTGGCAGCAAACGCTTTGGCAATTGGCAATAGTCGCACTCTGTTTTATTGTTTTTGCATTTATTTTCTTTCGAGACAATCCAGCAGATGCCAACTGTAAACCCGATGGTGGTCGCCCCTTATTTCAAACGAAAAATAAAAAGAAGAGCTTACCTGCTAAAGATTATACCTTAAAAGAAGCAAAGGGAACTTTTGTTTTCTGGATATTTATCTTAACGATGATGTTACTAGGTTTATATGTGACCGCATTGACTTTTCATATTGCGGATATTTTTGAAAAAGTAGGCCGTAGCAGAACCGAAGCTTTTGCCATTTTTGTGCCCATCGCATTCGTGGCTTTATTCTTCCATTTTTTTGGTAGCTGGATTAGTGATTACATTCAATTAAAATATTTACTGCTTTTGCAGTTGTTGGGAATTGGCCTATCTGCTTATGCGGTGATTAATTTGGCGAGCATTCCATTTTGTTATTACCTATTGATTTTTGCCAATGGCATGTTTAGTGGTTTAGCTGGCGTATTAACAAACGTTAGTTGGCCCCGATTTTTCGGACTAAAACATTTGGGAGCTATTAGTGGATTTGCGATGAGTTTTAATGTAGCGGGAAGTGCTTTAGGTCCTGCTGTTTTTAGTTTTGCGGAACAATATGGAGGGAATAGTTATGAACTAGCTTGTTATGCAGTTCTGGGGATTGCAATAATCTTATTTGCCTTAGGGGTAAAGGCAAATAATCCAAATTAGAAACGACAAAAAAATAAACGCTACGTTTTTTAATTGAGAGCAATCGCTGATTGTGAACCGCAAAGCGGACGGGATGCTTTTTAATGGGTTGAAAACCTATGAAAAAAAGCGTCAATTGAAAAATTTAGAAGTAGCGTTTATTTTTTTGTCGAGACTTAGTGAAGTTTTTTAAAAGGCATAAATATTAAAAAAGAGCAATAAGAACTTTTGATTAATAGATTTAAATAATATATTTATCGGTATATTCATTAATCTCAAGCTTATTAATAAGTGATTGTTTTGTGTAATGTCTAAATTATTATTTTTGTGTATTTTATAATTTATTAAAATTAAGAATGTATAATTTGTTGATTTTAATTAAAAAAAATAAATAATTATTTATTACTAAAATTCAGTATTTTACAAATTTTTTATTCCCTAATAAGCCGTATAATAACCAGTTCGAGCATGAAGAATTTATTACTTTGCACCATTCTATTTTTTACCTACCAATCTGTCTTTTCCAATAATTATCGAGTAGAAATTGCGGTCTTTGAAAAGAGTGTACCGGTAGATTATTTTTACGAAGTTGATGATGTGAAATTAGCTGTTGATATGAATGACCTTTTCCGATATTATGTAGGAGATTTTACGGATGCGAAGGAAGCAGAAATAGCAAAAAAAGGATTGATAGCTAAGGGGTATAAATATGCCAAGTTGGTTGACCTAAAAGCAGAAAGAGTGAACTGTTCGGCATCTTGTAACAATCCAATCTATGTAGAAAATATTTTCTTTGATTTTGACCGTTCTAATTTAAGAAGTAAATCAAGAAATGATTTAGAAGAATTAGCAAATTTAATGCAAAGTAACCCAGATTATAAGGTAGAATTAAGTGCCCATACAGATGCCAAAGGTTCTTTTGAGTATAATACAGCCTTGTCGCAACGACGGTCAGGTTCCGCTAAAGATTATTTAATAGCCAGAGGAATTAGTGCAGATAGAATTACAACAAGTGAATTTGGCGAAACTTCTCCGATTGCTAAAAATGATTTAAATGGACAGGACAGCCCTTCTGGTAGACAATACAATCGTAGAGTGGTTGTAACAGTTATGAAAAGCAATGGAACGATTGTGCCTAATGTGGTTCAACCAATTAATGTACCTGATGCCTTGAAAGCGAACTAGAACCAGTTGACGGTTACCAGTTGTCCGATTAGGAATTGGCAACTGGCAACCGATAAACTTTCCTCTTTTTTCCCTACCTTTACGATTGTATAAACTACACATCCATTTATGCAATCCTATTCCTTATTTGAATTAAACGAATACATTCGCAGGGTCTTTGCGCTGAACTTTCAGGACGCAGTCTGGATTCGCTGTGAAATTGCGCAAATTAATACTAGTCGAGGACATCATTATTTAAATTTAATTGAAAAGTCAGCAGAAGGCGAGACCATAATTGCACAATCTTCCGCCGTTTTATGGGCAAGTAAATATCGACTATTAAAAAGACAGCATAAAAAATTATTAGCCGACTTATTACAAGATGGAGTAGCGGTATTGATGCAAGTAAAAATTGAGTACGATGAGCGATATGGCTTAAAATTAGTCATTGAAGATGTTGACCCTAGTTATACGATGGGGCAAATGGAACTCAAAAGACAGCAAATTCTAGAAACTTTACAACAAGAAAATTTACTGGCAATCAATAGCCAAATTCCATTACCGACAGCCATTCAACGTATTGCCATTATTTCCTCCGAAACAGCCGCTGGTTTACAAGATTATTTGAATCAAATAGCAACCAATAGTTATGGCTATCAATTTAGTAATCAACTATTTCCTGCCGCCATGCAAGGGGCGAACGTGGAAAAGGAAGTATTAAAGCAATTAAAGAAAATCGCATTTTTGAAGGCGAATTACGATGTGGTGATTATCATTCGAGGTGGCGGTTCTAAGTTAGATTTAGCAGGTTTTGATAATTTAGCTTTAGGTAGAGTTGTTGCTAATTTTCCATTACCCGTTTTGGTCGGTATTGGACATGAAGTTGATGAAACGATTTTAGATAAAGTTGCGCACACTTCTTTGAAAACACCAACTGCGGTGGCTGATTTTTTAATCAGTCGATTATTACATTTTGAATCGAGGATGCTAGAGTATAAAAATTATATCTTTAATGCGGCAAATTATCAGATTCAAGCAGCGAAAAGTGAGTTGGCTTATGCCCAAAAGATGATTCAATTACAAGGAAATACCCAACTCAAAGAAGCAAAAGTTGCTTTGAATCAAGTGGCACAACGATTACCTTTGGCGGCTAAAAACAGTTTAGTTTTAGAAAAAAAGTCATTAGCACAATTAGCTAGAATTTGTGAATTATTAGCACCTGAAACGGCTTTAAAAAGAGGATTTAGTATTACGACAGCGAATGGAAAAGTCGTTACTAAAAAAAGTCAAGTTAAAAAAGGAATGATATTAACGACCCAATTATTAAATGACCAAATCAAAAGTACCGTCGATTAAATGAATAAAAAAGCAATAACTTATAAATTGGCAATGGAAGAATTACAGACCATTGTTGCCCAATTAGAAGCCAATGCTATCGGCATTGATGAACTATCCGAAAAAGTCAAAAGAGCTGCCGAATTAGTCCAATTTTGTCAAGAAAAATTACGGACTACAGAGAAAGAGATGGATAATTTGTTTGACGAAGCTTAGTATAGGAGAACTTCAGTTCCCCGAAGATGAAGGCATTAACAATTTTCTATTATATAAGTCACTTGAATTATTGCAAACAGATGAAGTAAACTGGTAGTAAATCCTTTAGATTTTCCCGTCACCGACCTTCAGGTCGGAGTGTAACAATTAGAGTAATTGAACAATTCATCGTTTATCTTTCATCATTGACTTAATTCCGATATTTCCCAATAATAGCCTTCCCAGGAAAAACATCCTTGACATTTACTCCTTTCTTCACCACAAACACGCCATTAATCAAAACATACTCCACCCCTTCCGAAAATTGCAGACCTTTAAAATCCGCTTTATCTATAATAGTATTAGGATTAAAAATAGTAATATCTGCATCCGTACCCACTTGAATTCGACCTTTTTGGCGCATCATGGGCGCTACTGCCTCTAATCGTTTTGCGGGCATAATCGTCATCTTTTTCAAAGCAGTCATTAAATCAATGACCTTTTGTTCTCGCACATAACGACCTAAAACACGAGAAAAAGTACCTGCTGTTCTAGGATGTGCACCAGGTGCGTAAGGCATACCATCTGAGCCAATCATCGTGCGTTTATCTTTAATGCCTTTGACAATCCATTCTGGCTTCATCATGTGAATAATGACTACGCCACCCTTCTCTCTATAAGTCTTAAAAGTAGCTTCTGTTAATCGTTCACCCGTTGCTTCCCATTGAATATCACTATAAGTAATGCCTAGTTTTTCTTGCCAACCTTCATCAAAAATGGCACTTTCTAAAGAAGTAGAAGCAGCGGTATAAGGATAAACTTCTGTTGTAATATCCAACCCTCTTTTTTGAGCAGAAGCGACCATATCTAAAGTGATTTGAATATCTCCTAAGGAAAGACTATTCGCATGAACGATATGTAAAGGCGCACCACTAGTAGTCGCATTGGCAATCGCTTCTTGAATGCCTGGCATACCAAAACCACGAGTATGAGAGAAAATAGGGACTTGCTTTGCTGCGGCAAATTCATAGACCCGATAAATTTCTCCATGTTTTGACCCCGGATAATAACCAACTGGAACACCTATACCTAATGCGCCTGCCGACAATTCTTCTGCCAACAAAA
>CALFWI010000085.1 GCA_937928615.1 uncultured Saprospiraceae bacterium
TCCCAAATATCGTGATGAACGGTTTGAAAATGCCATTTTCGTTTACCCGTTTCGGCATCAATAGCAATTAAACTATTGGCAAATAAATTTTCCCCGATTCGGTCGCCGCCATAAAAATCAAAAGAAGCAGAACCTGTTGGCGCAAAAAGAATGCCTCGTTCTTCATCTAGGGAAAACCCTGCCCAAGCATTTGCCCCGCCAGCATATTGCCAAGCACCCGCAGGCCAAGTTTCGTAACCATATTCACCGGGATGAGGAATGGTATGAAAAATCCACTCTTGTTCCCCCGTTTTTACATTATAAGCCCGAATATGCCCTGGAACAGACCCTGCGCCGCCTGATTCTGAAACCCTACCGCCCATAATCAATTTGTCTTTATAGACGATGCCTGGGGTATTGGAATTAATGAATAAATCTTGGACATTTCGTTCTAATCCCTCGTGTAAATCTACTTTTCCATTCGTACCAAAACCATTAAATAAGGTACCATCTTTGGCATTAATGGCATAGATATATGGTCCTGCTGTTACTAATAATCGTTGTTCCTGACCATCTGTCCAATAAGCTAAACCTCGATTAACGCCCATCCCAAAAGCCTTATATTCAGTGGCTGCGAACGGGTCAAATTGCCATAATTTACTTCCCGTCTTAGCATCTAAGGCAAAGAATTTGAGTTGCGGAGAACTTCCATACAAAACGCCCTCAATGATTAGTGGATTACATTGAATTTGGGTACGATTTTTTAGGGTATCTGCATCTCCTGCATGATAGGTCCAAGCGACTTTTAAATTTTTGACATTTTCTTTATTAATTTGGGTTAATGGAGAATATTGACTAGATTTTTTATCTCCTAAATAGGCCGCCCAATTGACATATTTGGTTGGCGATTTAGCTTGTTCCTTACCACAAGCAATACAGAGAAAGAATAGACCATAGCAAAGAAATAAGTACTTAAATTGGTGGGTCATGTAACTAGAATTAAGAGGTTAGCTTTTGTTTGGAATGGGGAAGGTAGCAATTATTCAAAAATAAAAAAATTTATGTTTTAAAAAACGAAGTTAAGAATTCCGAAATACTTAAAAAATACTTGGTTATAAGAAAGCTTTTTAGGTTGCTTTTTTTTCTTTTAATCAAATAATATCATTTAGCGCCTTATTTTAAACCTGTAGTAAGAAAAATCCGTGATGCCAAAATCCGTGATGCATTCATAGTTCAGAGAGTTCTGTTACCTTTAATCTATTTCATCTTTTCCGTTTTATTAATTTTAACTAACTTTGACCATTTATCTACAACATCAAATTAATAAACCAAACCAAATATGAATCTTTTTGATATTCGAGGTAAACTCTCTCAAAGCCAACGACTAATTTTAGGCTTAGTGGGGTTCGTTTTGCTAGTTTTATTTTGGTGGGCTTTAGCAGAAATGAAGTCTGTTCAGAAACCGATTATTGAGGGCTATACCACTCAATTACCCTCTTCTATTAATGCGGATGAAGCCACGATGGCGTTAAGAGATTCCATTTTACAAGTAGATTCTGTTGCTTTTGCGAATGCGACGGAGTTTGAAAAAATCTATCCTTCTATTCCGCCACCACATCATGTTTTGAAGGCTTTTCCTTCTTTGATTAGTAAAGATGAATTGATTGCTAATACCCTGCAATCTATTTGGTTGAACATTCGAGGTTATTTTTGGGCCATCTTAATTTCCTTGTTTTTTGGCTTTTTAATTGGCCTTTTCCCTGTGTTTAGAGGTTTATTTGCAGGACAAGTCGATGCCTTGCGGTTTCTACCTTTAACAGCATTGGTCGGATTATTTACCGCTTGGTTTGGGATTGATGACGGGATGAAAATTGCTTTTTTAGCCTTTGGTATTATTATTTTCTTATTACCAGTTGTCGTGCAAAGAATTGATGAGGTGAAAGAAGTTTATCTGAAAACGGTCTTTACTTTAGGGGCAACGGATTGGGAAACAATTAAAACCGTTTATTTTCCTTCGGTCATGTCTCGGTTAATGGATGATATTCGGGTGATTACGGCTATTTCTTGGACGTATATTATTATTGCGGAATTATTGAATCGGCAAGGTGGTATTGGTTCTTTGGCTTATATTAAGGCTAGACAAGGACAAATGGAAAAGGTCTTTGCAATTCTAATTGTCATTATTATTATTGGCTTTTTACAAGATAAATTGTTTACCTTTTTTGATAGAAAATTATTCCCACATAAATACCGAAAAACTTATATTGCTGGCATTGTAGAATCTCAATATGGCATTATGGTTATTTTAATTGTGGTAGCCCTTGCCTTATTATTAACTTCCCTTTTTGCAGGCTTGACTAGTTCCATGAATATGCTGATGATTATTGCGACGATTGCAGGGATTTTGATGATATTTTATGGAGAATTTAAATTGTATTCGGCTAATAAAGAATCTTAAAATAGAAGTCAGACGATTCAGAAGAATCACTATCTAATGCAGAAAAAATAATTTGAACATATAAAATCCGTGGGGAATTAAACAGAAAGTGTCCAGTTTATTTTTTATCTGCAACTAAAAACAAAAAAATGCCAGATTTTAAAGATACCGAACTAAAAAATATAATCGACCTTAGAAATATCAAACAAAGTTATGATGGGGGAGAGACCTGGATATTAGAAAACTTAGAATTTTTAATAGAAGACAAGCCTGAACAAGGACAATTTGCCGTTATTTTGGGGCCTTCAGGTTGCGGAAAATCGACCGTTTTAAGATATATCGCTGGTTTGCAAGAACCAACTGGTGGGGACGTGAAAATTCATGATAAACCTGTTGGTAAAGACAATCGAGTGAGTATGGTTTTTCAACAATATTCTTCTTTGCCTTGGATGACGGTCTTGGATAATGTTAGTTTAGCCTTGCGTTACCAAGGACTTTTGAAAGCAGAACGAGACCAAAAAGCGATGGAAATGATTGCACTGGTCGGTTTGGAAGGGCATGAACAGAAATATGCGCAATATCCTACCTTATCGGGCGGGCAATTACAAAGAGTGGCGATTGCCAGAAGCTTATTAGCCAATCCTGAAATTTTAGTAATGGACGAACCGTTTGGTGCTTTAGACATTGGTACGAGAATCCAAATGCAGGATTTGTTACTAAAATTATGGCATCAATTTCACCCAACTATCATCTTTGTAACGCATGATATTTCAGAAGCGGTTTATTTG
>CALFWI010000086.1 GCA_937928615.1 uncultured Saprospiraceae bacterium
TCGGCGGATTGCCATTCATTGCTACCCATCGTATAATATTGGACTCTAGGCGTTTTACCTTTAAAATCATTCGTTTCCCCTTTCAAAAGCATATCATAAAAACCGTAGATTTGTTCATCGTAATTTAAGCGAGCATCGCCCACACTTCTTTCTCCCACAATCGTATTTTCCGTAGCTCTAGTATATCGACAATGCAAGGTTGGGGCAATGACCAAATATTGATTATCTGCTTGTTTACTCGTTTTTCGAACATGATTAAATAAGGTCAAATTAGGCGTAGCAGAAACATCATACCAACTCACAAACCAAAAAGCAGGCACATCAATTGGTTGGTCATCGTGATAAATACCACCTTCAAACCATGCAGGGTCATTGGGCTTCCGAGCAATCATTTTATCAAAAATTTCCTTTTTCCCGTCTATATTTTTAATGAACTCACTAAAAGGTAAATGGCTTAAAGCCTTTTTCATATCCACCTTTGGGTTTTCAGGAGCTAAGTCATAAAACCGAGCAATTCTATTTAAATCTTCGGTCGTTGCGCCTGCTGGAATTCTAGGTTTAAATTTATCGTGTTCGACGCCATATAACCAAGCAGAAAATAGCGTTTGATGTGCGCCCCCTCGATACCAGTTTCCTTGTTCGTATAAGCCGCCAACTCGACCAACTCCTGCCCCAAAACCTTGAGGTACCATGGCTGCCAAAGCAGGATGATTTTTTGTAGCGGCTTCCATCTGCCATTCGGCGGTAGAAGAACAACCTTGCAATCCAATTTTTCCATTCGACCACGGTTGATTTTGCATCCAAGTAAAAGCGTCGTAGGAATCGGATACAGGAGTACCTAAAATATCCCATTCACCTTCCGAGAAATAGCGGCCTCTTTCGTTTTGTACGACATAAGCATAGCCTCTTTTGACGGCTTCATAAGCACGTTGTCGAGTTCTCGTTTTTTCTTCGCCATCTCCCCAAGAGTTGAAATTATAAGGCGTTCTAGAAAAGATAATGGGGACTTTCTTATCGGTTTTTGGGCGATATATATCGGTGCACAAGCGAATGCCGTCACTCATGGGCATCATAATTCTGGTTTCTTGGATAGCAATGTCTGCTAGTTTTTTAATAATGTCACTTTGAGCGAGGACATTATTTTGAACAAAAATAAAGGCAGTAAGACTAATAAATATGCCGAATGATTGAATAATACTTTTCATAACTCCAGTTCAATTTGTTAAAAAATAGGGCAGTTGATAAAAAATGAAGGTACATTTTCTTTTTGATTTATTTAGTGTTTTAATGCTATATTGTGTCTGGTAACTAAAAAATTAGCTAATGAAATTTCAAAGTAATATCAACGAGGTCTTATTTATTTCGGAAATTAGACCTACTAACAAATACATGTTTAATCAAGACCTAAAGACAGGGTTAAGTATCGTTTGGAATGTGGGAGAAACGGCTATTATAACGGTGGATGGCAAACCCATAAAATTGCCAAAAGATAGCATTGTTTTTTTGACGGAATTACATCAGTTAGGAGATATTCAGTTTGAGAAATTGAATGTGATTCAATTTAATCGACCTTTTTATTGTGTAGAAAAACATGATAGCGAAGTTGGGTGTAGAGGTATTTTATTTTTTGGTGCATCGGAAGTGCCACAGATAAAAATAGAAGCAGAACGATTAAAGCAATTGCAATTAATTTGGAAGGTATTTATGATGGAAATGGAAGATGAATCAGATGGTCTAAAACAAGAGATGTTACAAATAATGCTCAAACGATTTTTAATCACCTGTGTCCGAATTTATAAAAAAGACAGCTACAATATACCAACCGACCATAGCAGCATTGGCGTCATTCGAGAATATAATTATTTAGTAGAGAAACATTTTAGAACGTTGACCAAAGTAACCGATTACGCTGCATTATTGCACAAATCTCCTAAAACGCTTGCTAATACATTTAGTAAATTTATAGCTAAAACACCGCTTAAAATTATTAATGAGCGGCGTTTATTAGAAGCTAAAAGATTGTTGAAATATTCCGATAAACCTGTGCAAGAAATTGCCTATGATTTAAGCTTTAATGACGTCCAATCCTTTAGCCATTTTTTTCGGACTCGTATGGGACAATCGCCTTCTCTTTTCAGAAATGAATTAACGGATAATGATTGATGTTTAGGTTGAATTTTTCCGTATGAAATAGCTTCTAGAACCCCAAGTTCTATCGATTACCCACAGAATAGTTTTCTGAGTGCCGAAGCTACGCTCCTTTGAAAATGCCTAAAGAGCATCGCTCTGACTCCGTCTGTAGCAAAATGACGCTAAACATGTTCTAAAGGAGCGTAGTTTCGACTCCATTGCGTCATTTTATTCTGTGGGTAATCAGTAGAACTCCAAGTGCTGGAAGCTCTAAACGCTGACGTAATTTTTCTTTACGAGCATTTATTTTATTGCGCCCGATAAGAAATTTTACATTTTGAGCACACTAATTGGTCGCCTTCCTGATGGAGTTCAATGCCAGCTAAATGTTTGTCCGCATAATCCTGCACCCAACCTACTTTTTCACTTACATTATTGACATCAATACCTTCATTTTTCATGGCCTCAAAAAACTGCCCTTCATATTCTTGTCTTCCCCAACAGTTGGGACAAAGCCCTTCAGGCGCTGCTTGCTTTGCTTCTTTTTTGGTCACGAAATTAATAATAGATTGGAATAGACTCATTTTGTTGTTTTTATAAAGTAAGGCAGATGGTTAATCCGCCTCACTATCGTTAGGTGTGTTAAAAAATTACAAAGATTTTAGATACTCCGGAAAAAGATAAATTCAGAATGGCTAATTCATTATTTTACTTTGCCTTATCTAAATTAGGAAGGTTAAATTTACAAGAAATTAATAGTATTTGAACTAAGAGAGAGAAGAGAATAAGGGGACATGGTAACTTCACGACAACACAGGTTAAATGCTCAAAGATTTATAAATGGAAGTAAAGGACAAGGGCGGGAAAAATTTACAAGATATAAGGAATTATTCTCTAACAGACGCCTTTGTTTCAAACGTATCTTTGTACCATTAATTAATAGTAGATTTTTCAAAGCGAAAGAAGTCTATAAAAAAGGAGGAATTATGATTTATTGGAAAGAGGTAATCAATTTTGCTAAAAATGGTAATCCTACTCCTGATAAACGAGTAGAAAAAACCGAAATAGCGTGGCTAAAAATGCTCTCCCCCGAAGCATTTAGAATTACTAGAAAAAAAGGAACAGAAAGAAGTTTCACAGGGGAACTGTGTAAAGTCTATGAACCTGGCGAATATGCTTGTATTTGCTGTGATACCAAATTATTTGATTCAAGTGTCAAATATGATTCGGGGACAGGATGGCCTAGTTTTTCTCAACCGATTCAGGAGAATGCCATTAAATATGAACTAGATAGTACTTTAGGTATGACCAGAGTGGAAGTAATGTGTAATACTTGTGATGCGCATTTAGGACATGTATTTAAATATGGTCCGAAGCCAAGCGGTTTACGGTATTGTATTAACTCAGTTTCTTTAAAATATATTGATAACGACAAAAAAAATTAGAAATGGAAAATAAGCAAATAGCCACCTTTGGTGGAGGATGTTTTTGGTGCGTAGAAGCCGTTGTTCAGCGATTGGAAGGGGTAGAATTAGTCGTGTCAGGTTATACAGCGGGACATACCGAAAATCCAAGATACCGTGCAATTTGTTCAGGTACAACAGGGCATGCAGAAGTAGTACAAGTAACCTTCGATGCGGATAAAATTAGTTATGAAGATTTGATAACAGTCTTTATGACCACCCATGACCCAACGACTTTAAACCGACAAGGAGCGGATAAAGGGACGCAATATCGGTCGATTATCTTGTATCATGATGCTGGCCAAAAAGCGATTGCTGAAAAGGTATTACAAAATGTAAAGTTAGTTTACAGCGACCCTATTGTGACGGAATTAGTGCCCATGGAAAAATTCTATCCAGCAGAAAATTATCACCAAAATTATTACAATAGTCATTTGACCAAAGGGTATTGTCGAGTCGTCATTGACCCTAAAGTTAAAAAGCTAAGGGACCTATATGCGGATAAATTGAAAACGTAATATGATGGAAAAAATGTCGAGTGCTAATAGAGAGGATATTCGGGTTTATGGCGCTGCAAGGTGTCATAAAACCCAATATTATCTGAATTTTCTCAAAGAAAGAAATTTAGCTTTTACTTTTTTAGATGTGGAAAAGAACGAAGCCTTTGCCAATGAATTGAGGAGTTTATATCAAACGGGGCGATTGAACTTTCCAACATTGATGATTAAGGACAAAAAATTGAGAAATCCTAGGGATGAGGATTTGAAAAAATGGTTGGATAAGTAGGAATAATAAATGTGTCCGAATACTTATAAACGTAGCGTAATATTAAGTTCGTTAAAAAGGCAAAGATTAAGCATATTTAATAACAAAAGAAAAATAATAAATGCTATTTATCATGAAAAAATAACCACAGTATTTAGAAAATGGAAGAGCTTGATAAGCATTAGCATTAGTACTCGACCAAATATGATTTGGCGGTTACAAGCGACACATTCATTCGACATTTAAATCTTGACTAACCACTAGTAGCATTTACTAAAAAAAATAGAAACAAAACCATGTTATCACTTGGATTAGGAACCGCAGCAATAGGACGTCCACAATACATTAATATTAGGCAGGAAGCGCCTAAGGATTTTTCGTTAGCCGATTTTCGAGAAGCAGGGCGTAAGATTTTAGACATAGCTTACGAGGAAGGAATACGCTATTTTGATACAGCGCCAGGGTATGGATTAGCAGAGCAATTAGTACTAGACTGGGTAAAGGAGAAGCAAGACCCGACTATTGAAGTAGCAACGAAATGGGGCTATACTTATGTGGCTAATTTTGACCCAAAAGCGGAGGTACATGAAATCAAGGAGCATAGCTTGAAGAAACTTAAGGAACAATGGAAGCAGTCGAAAAAGCTATTGCCTTATTTAAAAGTCTATCAAATTCATTCCGCTACTTTTGAAACAGGTGTTTTAGGAAATCAAGCAGTCTTGAATCAGTTGGCGGAATTAAAGGCAGACCATAATTTATTGATGGGTATAACGACGAGTGGGGCAAATCAAGTGGAAGTCATTCAAAAAGCTTTGGAAGTCGTCATAAATGGGGTTCCTTTATTTGATGCTTTTCAGGTAACTTATAATTTATTAGACCAAAGTTTAGCTCAAATTAGCCAACAATTATTGCAGGAAAATAAGCGAATGATTATAAAAGAGGCTTTGGCAAATGGACGAATTTTCCCAAATGAAAAATATCCACAGTATACCGACTTGTATAAAGTTTTAGGTAGCTTAGCAAAAAAATATGAAGTTGGCATTGATGCAATTGCTTTGCGGTTTTGCATGGATAGCATTATGCCTTATAAAGTGTTAAGTGGTGCGGCTAAAGCGTTTCACCTTACAGAAAATATAAAAACGGAACGGTTTAAGTTGACGAGAGAAGATATAGGACGCCTGAAGCAATTTGCGATTACGCCAACGACTTATTGGAAAGAACGGAAGGAATTGACTTGGAATTAATTGTGTACTTAGAATTAAACAAAATTTCTATTAGAAAACTATGACTATGTTTTTGATGCGGATTTTACCTTATATAAACCGAGTGTGTAAAATATTGGGCATTTAATAGCGATGGGCTATATAGAATTTTCTAATAAAAATCAGCCCATTTTAGCGACCTTATTTGATGAAAATCCCTTGAAAGTATTGGATGTATCGACCAACCAATGGTATTGGCAAAATCCATTTAATGCCCAAAAAGACGAATACACGATTATTTTCGATTTACATCATTTAGGCGTCATCCGAGTAATCCCTTACAAAATTCATTTAATCGTGGATTTGTTAGTAGGTATCGTATTC
>CALFWI010000087.1 GCA_937928615.1 uncultured Saprospiraceae bacterium
CAAGGAATCTGTTGTTGCATCTCCTTCATTGATGGTCGCATCTCGAACGGCTATAAAAGACGTGTCATTATTCATAATCGTTCCAAGCCCCAAACTATCGGTAAAAGAAGCAGTACCAACGATACCTAGGATACGTGATAAATTCATCTTTACTATCTCATCCAACTCTGTTTTAAAATCTGCCAGAATAGGTAATTTAATTGTATCCGCCATAATTCCAGACGAAGCAATAAATGTTACCGCTCCCGATGCTTCTTCGTAATCATTATCCCCAACTAAAGCCGTACTATCAATGGTATTATACCATACGATAAAACCAGTTGCATCATCACTTCTAGTTACCACAAATTCGAGAGTATCCTGATCTAAAGCCGTATTGCCCTCTATGACAGAAGCATCCGAAATAGAAACAGTTGTACTCATAGAATGAGCACTAACATTCGTATTTGTTAGTGACACAGATTTCGTAGTAGTAGCTACTAAATCAGCCTTAAAAAAGTCTGTGACTTTAAATAAGATATTAGAAGTGAGGGACAAAAATAATGTAAGCGAAATTAGCTTTCTCATTGTTTAGTTCTTAGTAGATTAAAATATTGTCTGTCAACTTTTTACGCTAATTAAGTAGTTACTTTAATAGCATTAATGATTAATTACAGACTTCGTCAATGTGTGTAGGTGTGTAGCTTGGTTACTAAGAATCAGAAATATTAATCGTTCTCAGGCAAATCCCTCCGATACATATCGGAGGAATTTATCAGAGAACCATATTTATGAAGAAAATTGGGTAATAAGTGTTAGGCATTCCAAAGGTTTAAACCTTTAAAAGATGCTATCAATCAACCAATTTAAAAATACAGTCTTAATGTAGTTTTGTAGAATTGTAAGTGTAGGAAAATAAGTTTTGTGTGTAAGTGTATTTACTTATTTTTTTAAATGAGCTTGTGTGTGTGTGTGTGTAAGTAGGTAAAGCTCATAAAAAATAGATGCATTCGATTTATTCCAGCGATAAAAGTCAATATCCAAAATCGTGTTCCATAATAGAACATCCCTAAAATTTAGTGATTGATAGTAAAGGGAACAGATGGATAAGAAAGGCTTAAACTCGATAAGACGTACCGATTTAAAAATGCTAGAAATTTGGCGTTTAGCCAATTATTACCTTTCGGCAATAGTCGTGTCAATAATTTTCTCATGGGATAATAATATGTTTTGAGGAGTTATTTTTCTTGAATAATAAGTGTCTGGATGCTCAAAAACTCCTCGTTAGTTTTCTCACAGACAGTAGAACTAAGCCAAAATCTATTCCAAAACGAAGTGATTTTACCTTTTCAAATTTTTTATTTTTTTTTATAATATTTATAAAATTGACAATCAGTTTTTTATGAAATAAAAAATATTTTAAATTATTAAAAAATATAATTTATAAATACTGTAATAAGACATCTTAATGAATTAATAAAAAAACAAATATATAAGTCAGTTCTTTTTAAGCGTTACTTTAAAGATAATAACCGTTATGTAAAAAATAGTCCATTCTATGAGATGCTTAGTGCTTCAATTACTTTCTTTTTTCTGCCTTCTATGTATCAATAAATCTATGCTTCTAGCACAAGCAGATTCTTTAAAAGCAGGCGCATACTATCAGCAAGCTGAAGGTTTCTTACTCAAAGGAAAACCAGAAAAAGCGATTAAATTCTTTAGAAAAGCAACCAAAGCAAATAAACAATTAACTGCCGCTTGGAGAGGTTTAGGGACTTGCTATGAATTACTAGAACAATATGATTCTACAATTATACAGTATGAAAAAGTGTTCGCATTAAATCCTAATTTTTCAAGAAGTTTATATTTTGAATTAGGTCGAGCTTATTATCGCAATGGGCAATACCAAAAAGCTTTAACCTATTTTTATCAATTTGAACAATTACAAACCACTCCGATTCAAGTATATGGTTTTAATGGAGAAAAAGAGCAACAATTTGAACAAACTTATTTAACAGACTTACCTCAAACCATTAGAACTTGTAAAAATGCTTTAGAATTAATTAATTTTTCCACGGTCAAATACATTCAAAATCTTGGTAGCTCCATTAATACCACTAGTAATGAATATTTTCCTTATGTGTCCAATGACCAACAATTGCTATTTTATACAGCTAGTCAGTTTGACAAGGTCAAAAAAATGCCTTTAAATGAAAATCTTTTTTACAGTCATGCTGCTGAAGATTGGCAAAAAGGGAAACCAGTCAATGCGCTAATTACTTCCCCTAAGAACGAAGGAATGAGCACGTTCACTAGAGATGGAATAACGATGATTTATACCGTTTGTGAACAGGAAGGCGTTATTGCCAATGGTTGTGATTTACGCAAAGCCATTATGCAAGGTGATTCGGTTATTACCATTGAGGAGTTAGAAGGCATGGTGAATTCAGCATTTTGGGAAACACAGGCATCCTTAAGTTGTGATGGCAATCAACTTTTCTTTGCTAGTAATAGAAAAGGTGGTTTGGGTTTAACAGATATTTGGGTAAGTCAAAAGTTACCCGATGGCAATTGGGGAATCGCTAAAAATCTAGGGAAAAATGTTAATACGTCAGGCTACGAAGAAGCCCCTTTTATTACCAACGATGGTAAAACGCTTTTCTTTTCTTCCACAGGTCACCTAGGCATGGGCGAGCAAGATATTTTCATGAGTCATTGGAATGAAAAAGGATATTGGGAAGCAGCAATTAATTTAGGGGCACCTATTAATACGGCCGCTAGGGAATTGGGGTTTTTCCTAACTTCTGATAATCAAACAGGGTATTTTGCTTCTGACAAATCAGCTGGTTTTGGTGGTATGGATATTTATAAATTTCAGATGCCTAATGAGTTTGAAGTTGCGCCCACTACTTTTGTAGAAGGTTTTGTCAAAGATTCCATTACCAAAGCTCCCATTGAAACTTATATAGAAACGAATCTTAGAGGCCGAGTAAAAACCGATAAAAATGGTCGTTTCTTCTTTTGTCTACCTGCGGAAAAAAAATTATCTATAACTGTTCAACAAACTGACTATTTCCCCCATCAAAGTCAACGAATAATTCCTCAATGGGACAATAAATCTTTATATCCAGTAACTATTTATTTACAACCTATACCCAAAGTAGTTGCTTCGACCGACACCATTATTACCGCCGTTCCAAAGGATACGATGCTTCCTAAAATCGACCCAATTTTTCATACTGTTTATTTTGGTTTTAACGATTTTGGTCTCCCTCCCTCTTCTACTAAACAACTTGATAAATTAATGGCTTCGCTAGATATTGCTATTTATAAACAAGTAAGCATTCTCGGTTATTCAGATACCAGTGGCGCTAGTGATTACAACCTCGATTTATCTAAAAAAAGAGCGCAAAACGTAGCTCAATATTTAAAATTAAATGGTTTTAGTACCCCAACTTTAGTCATTCTAGGAAAAGGAGAAGATAATCAGTTTGACACTAAACGCTTGAATCGACGAGTAGAAATTCGGTTTGAATAATAATTACTTTTAGAATGCTAAGCATTCAGGGAAATAAGAGGCTAAGCATAGCTAAGTATCAACTCCTAACTTGAGGTATGGCGTTAAACGATCTGTGTTATTAGTAAGCTATCTTAAAAACTAAATAAACACCGACTACTAACTATTATCCTGAATTCAGCATCCAAGTCCAAAAAATAGTGTTCTAATTTTCCTACCAGCAAAATCGGCTAAAAATTTCTTACCTTTCTTGTATATTTGTTATTATGCGTAACAATATCGCTTAACATTTCCTACAATCAACACGAAAACCTACTACCTATGAGGAATGAATTTATCTTTTTTTCAGCAATCGTCTTAATCGCTTTGGGGCTTTGTGCCTGGCTAATGCAACCGCTTTGGTGGTTGTTTCTAGTCTTAGTACCAATCTTAGTACTTGGTTTTTATGACTTTTTTCAAAAAAAAGATACCATCCGAAGGAATTACCCTATTGTAGGTAGGTTTAGGAAATTAGCAGAAATGATGCGGCCAAAAATTCGGCAATATTTTATAGAGTCAGATATTGATGGGCGACCTTTCAACCGACTAGACCGAGAGATCATTTATGCTAGAGCAAATAATGGAAGGGACACCACCCCATTTGGCACCCAAAAAGACGTCTATCAAGAAGGATACGAATGGATGTCGCATTCTATAGCAGCCAAAGATGCCCATGATTTTCCTCATAATCCGAAGGTAAAAATAGGCAATCATCAATGTAGCCAACCTTATGAGGCAAGTCTGTTAAATGTCTCTGCAATGAGTTTTGGGTCGTTGAGTAGTCGAGCTGTGTTAGCCTTAAACGGAGGCGCTAAAATTGGTGACTTTGCGCATAATACAGGAGAAGGTGGCTTAAGTCCTTATCATCTACAACCAGCAGGGGACATCATTTGGCAAATTGGCACAGGCTATTTCGGTTGCCGAACCAAAGATGGTAATTTCGACCCTGAATTATATAAAACCAATGCGTCAAAGCCTTCTGTAAAAATGATAGAATTAAAACTATCACAAGGCGCTAAACCTGGGCATGGTGGTATTTTGCCCGCTAAAAAAAATACCCTCGAAATTTCTAAAATAAGAAATGTAGAACCAGGCACCGCCGTATTATCTCCGCCTTATCATAAAGCTTTTAATACCCCTGTTGGCTTATTAAAATTCATACAACAATTAAGAGAATTATCTGGTGGTAAACCTGTAGGTTTTAAATTATGTATTGGCCATAAAGCAGAATTCATCAGTATTTGTAAGGCGATGCTCAAAACAGAAATCTATCCGGATTTTATTGCTGTGGATGGCGGTGAAGGAGGAACAGGTGCCGCACCTATAGAGTTCTCAGA
>CALFWI010000088.1 GCA_937928615.1 uncultured Saprospiraceae bacterium
GACATTCTTGTCCGAGCAAAAAACGCTCGAAAATACTCAGGCAAGAATGCCTAAGCTACGGTTATTAAATTAAAAATATCGTCCAATCATCGGATGGTCGACAATTGCTCGTTTTAGTTCTAAGAAATCCACATCGCCTTGATAAGACCAAACCACTTTACCATTAGGCTCCACCAAAATAGTATAAGGCAAAGCACCATTCCAATTGGGGTCAACCGCTTCGATTAAAGCATATTTATCATCTTCGGAAAAATGATAATTCTTAACAGCAGATTGTTTTTCTTTCATCGCTTTTAAGACCTTATCGCCAACACTTGGCTTATCCGCAGAAATAGAAACAAATTCAAAATCTCTGCCGCCATACATTCGCTGCAAGACGATAAATTCAGGATATTCCATCATACAAGGGCCACACCAAGTTGCCCAAACATTAATCAAACGCAATTTACCAGAATCCTCATTTTTCAATAAGGCTTTTACCCCAAGCTCATCAATTGGTTCAACGGTAATCGGTCTAGCAGCCCAAGCTGCATCTGCTTTGTCGTTATAGTCTGTTTTCCAAGCCCATTTAGTAGAGCAACCAAAAGTTTTAGTGCTTGGTGTTGTTACCGTTTGTCCTGCTAATATTTCATCAATTGCCGCTCTTAAATCTTCAGCATTTCCACCTTTACTTGGATTTTCTAATTTATCTAAGCGCCCCGCATATTGCAATGTTCTTTCTTTACCAAAAACAAAGGCATGTGGCGTTGCAACAGGGCCATATTTCAAAGATGCTTCTTCTGTATCGCCATCGTATAAATAAGGGAAATTAAAATTATGATGTTCTGCCCGAGGTTTCATCGTGGCAAAATCATCATTCAAATCAGTATACCCCAATTCATCATATCTTAAGCCTAATGGGCTATTAGGCGTAATCGCCACTAAGTCCACCCCTTTATCTTTATAATCGGTTACAATTGCCTTCAGTCGGTCTTCATAAGCCTGTGCCGTTGGGCAATGATTAGAAGTAAAAACAATCACTAACACCTCTTTGGTGTAATCCGTCAATTTTCGGAAGTCACCATTTATATCAGGCAGATTAAAATCAGGTGCTAGTTCTCCAATGGCTAAGGTCTTGACTTCTTGTTTTGCTACCGATTGCGGATTGGCTACGAAACTGGCTTTGGCTGTTTCTTTTTTTGTGTTAGAATTTGACTGACAGGCAGAGCTAATGAGAACTAGGAAGACCCAAAGGAAGGTTAAATTTTTCATAATTTCGTTTTGTAAGATTACTTGCTACCGTAACACAGATCTGTGAGCTGTGAAAATTTAGAATTTAGTAGGTAAATTTTATCTCTCTTTTGTGCTTTTTGCAGTTCATTTTACAGCTCACAGAGCTGTGTTACTTTTTCGATATCTCTCACAGCTCACAAAGTTGTGTGACTTCGTTGTTGGTACAATTCTGTCGCACTCGCCAGATTCAGCAATTTTGTTCCAATTCTAGCCAATACAAAGAATTGTCCAATCAAAAAGACCGCTAAAACTGCGGTTCCTCCATCTAATTGTAAATAGATAAAAAACAATATACCGAAGGTAAGTAAATTCAAAAGGTATAATAAGAGCGTTTGGGAAAAATTTTTAAAGACCCATCCAAAAGCTTGTTTAATCGGCTGAAATAACCAATTTTTATCTGTTGCGACTACATGAATCTTCGCATAATCATGAATCATAAAAAAGACAGTCGCTACCAGTAAATAAAAGGGCAAAATCATTAAACCTCTTTGTACAATTTCCCCTTCGTTATGAAAACGCTCTAAACCGCCTGCCGTTAGAGTAGAAAAAAGCATAAAAAATAAAAACAATATCCCAATTTGTATCAATAGGAAATAAATAGTCAATCGCAGCATTCGCCAAAAGTACTTGCCGCCACCACTCCAAAAAGTTGCTAAATTATAAGTCTTTTCATTTACCTTTAGGATATTTAAAATACCGCCCACTAAAAAGATGGACAATAATAAATACAGGACAATTCCTATAACTGATTGATTCAGCACCACGCCAAAAGCATTTCCATATTCATTGATAAAATCATTGGCTAAGGCAAAATCAAAACGGTCAAATAAGGTATCCGCTGCTAAAGTATGCCCTAATTTAGCGCCTAAAAATCCAGAAAGTGGATAAGCTAAGAAGATGGCAAAAAGGAAGTTTAGCGCATAGAGCAACAACCAAAGTTTGCCTTTGCTAAAAATCGTTTTTAAACCTGATGTATATGCTGTTATAAAATTCATTAACTACAAGATGACTGGATTATCCAAGATTTACAAGATTTTTTCGAGTAGGTTGTAATTTCCTAATAGTCCTGCTAATTATAAAAGTGATGACATTCTATGATTTCTTTAAACACCGATATTCCTATTATATCCCATCTAGCGTTCTAATATTAAATCAAATTCATTAGGATTGAAATAGCATTTTTAATCCTGTAAATCCTGAATAATCCTGTCATCATGTGAGTATACTCACTCCTTGCAAAGCATGCTGTACTTTCACCATAAACTCGGTGACGTATTTCCAAACCGTCTTTTTCTCTTCTTTTACTCGGTAACTATTATTCAAGAAATTAATATCCATGTATAACTTCCGTTCTGGGTCAATTTGCACCCAATCAATTTTATGGTCACCTTCGTATTGAAAATCAAAAGCTCTACCCTGTCCATCCCATTTCTCTAGTTGCTTGTCGCCATTTTCAAAATGCACCAAAACATCGACAGGAAATTTTAATTCACCTAAACGGTTTAATACAACTCTTGAATTATATTTATATTTTTTGTCTTGATTTATTTCCTTAGTAGAAGCCTTCATGCCTTTATGGTCAAAAATACCATAGGCTTTGCGTTGAACAGGATTATTGGAAATACTGGCAACGGAATAATCACAAATATCTGTTCCGTATAAAGTCTGTTCAAAAAACCAATCCATATTCTCTCCAAACTCAGTTCCATGCTTTTGAGTCACCACTTCATTTACCACGTCAATAAAATCTTGTCCACCAGGATGTTTAAAACTCCATTTTTTGAAATAGGCCTTTAGGACATCATCCATTGTTTCTACTCCGACAATTCCTTCTAAAGTTCTTAAAACCATTGCCGTTTTAGCATAAGCTAAATCTCGATAGCCGCCATGAGGAAACTCCCATCCCGGTCGAGGAATTTCAGCAACTTTCCTATTCTCCATGCCTAAATAGCGACTGCGGAAAAATTCCATGGCGCCCATGTGGAAAAAATCATAATTGACAACTGAATTTTTAGCACCGTAATAATGGTCTAAAATTCTAGATTTATAATAAGAAGTAAAACCTTCATCCATCCATGCATCTTCTTGTTCATTGGTCGCAATCATCATCATAAAATATTGATGCACAAATTCGTGAATCACAAAATACTCAGGAGAACGAATATTACTAGGGAAAGCATAAGTACCTGGAGTGGTAATAAAAGTTGGATATTCCATTCCACCAGAATTAATACCGTGAAAAGGAGGAACCACCATTGTCAGCGTATTAAAAGGATAAGTTGCCAAATTCTCATCAAAATATTCTAGAGAATATTTAGCAGACTCAAAATATCGTTCAATACAACAATTATATTCTGGAATAATAAATAATCTAATCTTCACATGCTTCCATTGCTCCTCAATAATTTGAAATTCTGGAGAAGCCACCCAAGCAAAATCAATCACATCTTCCGCATGAAACCATAAGGTTTTGGTACTATCCGCATTTTCTTGTTCTTTAAATAAAGCACCCGTTGCCCCTACTTTAAAATCTTTTGGTACGGTTAAGTCCACATTATAATTACCAAAGTCTCCATAATACTCTGCGGAAGCATGATAAGGATGACAATTCCAACCACTTTCTTCCCTTCCTCGCATACCTTTAGGTTCGTATACTCCCAATTTAGGATACCATTGTACATTCAAAAAATAGTTTCGACTATAACCCGTCCGCACTCTAACTTTAGGAATTTTAGACGACCAATCCATTTTTAAATTGATCGTTTCGCCTGGCAAAAGTGGTTCAGTTAGATTTAATTGCAAAACTGTTTGATCATGTTCATTGCTATCCTCAGCGTGGACATATTCCAAATTATTAGTTAAATCAGTCCCATCTGCTCCCACTAATTTATCTACATTTATCCAACTCCAATCTCTATCTTCCAAATTCGCTGCATCTGTGCCTCGCATAGAACCACCAGCATCTTGTACAAAGACCGATTGCGTATTTTTAAAAGCGTTTAAGTATAAATGAAATTGTAAAAAATAGATGGTATCAGGAGAAATATTTTTCCAATTGATGGTTTCTTCGGCAAGAATGGTTTTCTCTTCGGTGTCTAACTTTACACTAATATCATAGTTCGCAGGGCGAGCTGATAAAGGTTCTGGAAACATCACTTCTTGTGCTTGTGAGGTCATTCCAACAACCAAACTCAAAATGGTTAAAAAAAGTATTTTGTAATAATTCATTAAAGGTAAAATTCGCCAATCTGCAAAAAGTTTTAAAAGAACTGCGAATTTACCAACAAATGAGGGAAAAGAAGATTTAAGGGTAGAAAAAGTGTATGTTTTTTTACACGGCGGCTATTTCCCACAGCCGCTGTGTTTTAATATCCAATTTATATTTTGTCGTGTTCTATTACAACTTATCTTAAAATCCAAACAAGGCGGCTGTTTCCCACAGCCGCCTTGTGTCAATCCAATTTGATTGCTTCCACAGGATTAGACAAAGCCGCTTTCAAACTCTGAAAACTCACTGTCATAAAAGCGATGAAAATTGCCAGTATACCAGCAATTGCAAACACCCACCATTCCATTTCCATTCGATAAGCAAAATCTTGTAACCAGCGTTGCATCGCTACCCAAGCAATCGGTATAGCAAGCAGAAAAGAGATACCGACCAATTGTAAAAACTCCTTTGATAATAAGCCTACAATATTCCTAAGCATTTTTACTGCCTGTAATAAGGAATATATTTGTACTTGTACAGATAATCAGACGGGCGAAGTGACAAATATTTCTAATTACGACCTTTCTCAATCCAATGCGGAATCGGCTTGTAGTAATGCGGAATCGGCAGGAATCACTTGCGTACTAGAACAGAATTAAGTTTATTTCTGAGCTAAAAAGCAAATTATTCTAAAAATGCGTTTAAATTTGGTCATTGCACTTCATTAAACGCATTTTTTATGACATCTCGACTGTTCTTCGTAATCACTTTAATTTTCATTACCGCTACCCTTTTTGCCCAAGACCCAATTCGGTATCAAGTCAATTTAGATAATGTACAACATCACGAAATTGACATCACAATTGACTTTCCTTCCCTCCCTCAGAAGGCTTTAGTGGTACACATGCCAACAGCCTCTCCTGGCAGATATGCCATTCATAATTTTGCCAAAAACGTTTACGATGTCAAAGCAACGGATAGCAAAGGAAAGGTATTAAGTGTATATAAGCGAATGGCAGATGAATGGGAAATCGCAGGGCATGATGGACATGTCACCTTCCAATATACCTTATTTGCGAATCGAGCAGATGGCACTTATGCAGGCGTCGATAATCGCAAAGTCCACATGAATATGCCTGCTACTTTTGCCTATGGAAAAGAAATGCCTAAACGACCTGTCGAAATTAGCTTTGATTTGAGCAAACGACCTGATTGGAAAGTGGCAACACAATTGAAAAAATTAGCGAACGATAAATTTTATGCGCCTAATTAT
>CALFWI010000089.1 GCA_937928615.1 uncultured Saprospiraceae bacterium
CCCTTAGAAATCTGACGAGATAAAGCTTGGTAAGCACCAATCAACAATTGTTGGCCCGTCTGACCTCTTGCGTAGAAAGTACGACTTACTTGTACGCCACCAAAAGAACGGTTGGCTAATAATCCACCATATTCTCTTGCCAAAGGCACGCCTTGTGCAACTGCTTGGTCAATAATAGAAACACTCGCTTCTGCTAAACGGTGAACATTGGCTTCTCTACTTCTATAATCTCCGCCTTTAATCGTATCATAAAATAAACGCCAAACAGAATCTCCATCATTCTGGTAATTCTTAGCGGCATTGATACCCCCTTGGGCAGCAATAGAGTGTGCCCGCCTTGGACTATCGTGAAAAGTAAAACATTTTACATTATACCCTAATTCGCCCATCGTTGCGGCGGCAGATGCACCTGCTAATCCCGTTCCAACCACAATCACTTCTAATCTACGCTTATTATTTGGGGCGACTAAAGGCATTGAACCCCGATAATTTGTCCATTTTTCGGCTAATGGGCCTTCTGGAACATTATTCTTAAGTGCCATATATATTGATTTTTTAATTTTTTAAAAGGTGTCAGGTCAAAGGTGTCGGGTGTCAGCATGGAAACCCAAAACACAGTCAACCATTTATCACATATTCTTTACAAAAAAGATAATTGGAATCAATGCAAATCCCAAAGGAATCAAAATAGAATAAGCATTTCCTAAAAATTTAATAAAAGGCGTATATTTTTGGTGATTTAACCCCAAGGTTTGAAAAGCAGACTGGAAACCGTGCATTAAATGCATCCCAATAAACAACATGGAAATTACATAGAATAAAACATAACCAATATTGGTGAAAGCTGCTTTTACAACTGCATATAAATCATTGGCTTCTACACCGTCATACATTTGTACAGGTACATCCCCTATTTTCATTTTAAACCAAAATTGCCCCATATGAATGAATAAAAAGACAAAAACAATCGTCCCTAAAGCACCCATTCTTTTGGCGATTCCAGCATTTGTTCCAGTAGCTCTTGTTGCTTGCACCGCATAACCTTGACCACCTCTAGCTTTTCTATTCTTCGCCCATAATAACCAGCCTTGGATGGCATGTAATAATATAAAGGCGTATAATCCATAGGAAGTAAATTTAATTACTGGATTTGTCGTCATAAATTTAGCATATAAATTAAATGCTTCTCCTCCGTCTGGAATTAATAATTGCAAATTACCAATCAAATGCACTAGTAAAAAGACAATCAAAAACAATCCAGTCAAACTCATAATGAGCTTCCGACCGATTGATGATGTTAGAAATTTAATGAACCAATTCATGTGTTGATGAATATTATATAGTTGTTAAAATTGATATAAAGTAGCTATTGAGCTCCCACTTTTCCCACAAATGTATTTATTAAAGCGCAAAATCAAAGATTTAGTTGAGTTTTCTCTCTTTTTGATTTCTTATTTAGAATTATTCTATTTACAAGTTTACAGGATGACAGGATTTTTTCAAAATTAACAGGATGAGGATATTTTTGTAACCCAAAGTACTGTTGGATGGATAGTTTTGGCAACGGATTTTATAGCATCAAAAAAATCCCAAGGGATTATACTTTTCCACGGATTTTTTGAAATAGGAAAGAAACGTAACATGGATGATTTTCCCACAGAATTTAGAGTAAATGAGATGGTAGATAGGCTAATGAGGATTGGAGGCTAAGCGTGTTATCTTCAATCCTTCCATCCTTTCCTACTTCAATCCTTGTAAATAGCTTAACTTTGCGCTTTTTTAAGTGGCGCATTGTGAAACCTGTTCATCGTGCACCGTCAATCGTCAAAAAATGGCTAGTAATCGTGTTAAAAAAGTAAGTTTCACTACTTTCTTAAAAAAATTCCCACCAGTAGAATTGCCTGTAACCTTAGGAAATGATACGCATATTGAGTTTAGTCGGGCAAATCCGCCATTAGACCCATTGGAAATTGAGGATTATATCTTGCCTTTAGAAGAAAAAGAGATAGATGAATTTACCGAATTTATTCCTTGTTTTTGCATTCCTGATACAGCGGAATTTATCGCCATCATTTATTTTAAAGCGGGATTGATGGATTACCAATATAGAATAGTTACTTATGATAAAGGTGGCGTAGTCGTTGGAAACGAAGTGATTGGCGGGATGTTTTCTAACGGAAAAATGATTGCGCAGTCTGTGGCGACGATTGATACTTCTTGGACGATTCATATTGTTTCTGGTCAAAATAAAGCCAATGCTATCATTTATGACCCATTGGAAAGTACAACTAAGGAGCTGGAGTTGTTTAAAGATGGGGTGATTGGGGTATTGAAATAATTATACCAGTTGCGAGTTGCCAGTTACTAGTTGCGAGTTGCCAGTTTGACGCACTAAACGGGCAACTGGTAACGGGCAACTCGCAACTGAAATAAAATTATGAAAAAAGCTCTATTTATTTTTGCAGCCATTATTTTGGGTAGTATTTTTAATGATGGACATGCTTATACCTACTTAATTCGGTATAATTTGATGGCGATGCTCTTTTTTGCTTTTTTAGGCATTCAAATAAATTGGCAGTTGTTCAATGCGAATCATTTTAAGATATTGGCGATTAATATTGGTTTGCCGCTAATTTTATATACGATTATTCAACCTTTTTCTGCCAATTTAGCTTTAATCGCTTTTACTGTGTCCATTGTACCAACAGCGGCGGCGGCACCCGTAATTGCCCAACTATTGCAGACCAATGTAGGCGAAGTAACAGTTTCAGTAATACTCTCAACACCCATTATTGCATTGCTACTACCTTTTTTGTTGACTTATTTTTTGAAAATAGAGGGGAATGTGTCTTTAAGTAATTTGGTTTACCCAGTGCTTTCACTCGTTTTTTTACCTTTGATTGCCAGTCAAATCATACAGAAAGCCCCACTTAAATTAAAGCAAACCATAGCCAGTTTCGAATTCATTAGTTTTCCATTATTTTTAACCAATATCGTAATTGCCTGCGGAAATGCTTCCTTTTTTGTGCAAAATAATCAGGCGATTATTGGACCAGAATTGATGGGTATTTTGTTATTGGTAAGTTGTTTATGTGTCGTACAATTTAAAATTGGCGCATTGATAGGAAAGAAAAGTAACCCTTTAACTTATAGCCTAGCATTGGGTCGGAAAAATACCATGATTGGCCTTTGGATGGCACTCACGTATTTTAATCCTGTGATTGCTTTAGGCCCTATTTTTTATATTGTTTTGCATAATATGTATAATTCTTATCAGATTTGGCAAGTGGAGAAAGGGTAGGCAGTTGCCAGTTATCAGTTACCAGTTATGAATTTAGTACGTCAAACTGGCAACTGGTAACTGGCAACCGAAATCACCTCGCCAAAATCTCCGCCATTTTCACCATTTCATTATCTAAATCTTTGGTCTTTTTAATGGCATCTTTAAAGGGCGTATATCTCACTTTATTATTTACAATACCAGCCATAACACCTGAACGACCTGCTAATAGACCTTCTACCGCATAATAGCCCATTTGACTTGCCAATACTCTATCTGCTGCATTAGGCGAACCACCTCTTTGTAAGTGACCAATAATAGAAACTTTGGTCTCATAATGCGGGCAACGTTCTTTAACGATTCTAGCAATTTCTTGCGCTCCCCCGTTTTGATTGCCTTCTGCCACAATGACTAAGCTAAATAATTTCTTTCTACGAGCCCCTTTTTGGAGACTATTGATTAAATCTTCAATCGGCGTCTCTGTTTCAGGGCAGAATATTTTAGCCGCGCCACTACCGATACCTGCGTTCAAGGCAATGAAACCAGCATGACGACCCATGACTTCTACAAAAAATAGTCGATTATGAGAATCTGCGGTATCTCTAATTCTATCCATTGCTTCGATAGCGGTATTGACTGCGGTATCAAAACCAATGGTATTATCTGTACCATATAAATCATTATCAATGGTGCCAGGCACGCCAATAATGGGGATATTGTATTCCTTTTGGAAAATACTTGCTCCCGTGAAAGTACCATTTCCACCAATAGCGACAAGGGCATCGATATCATTAGCAGCGATATTTTCATAAGCCAAACTACGTCCTTCTGGGGTCATAAACTCCATACTTCGAGCGGTCTTGAGTATCGTTCCGCCTCGGTGGATAATATTACCCACTTGTTTTGTTTCTAACCGTCTAATATCCCCTTTAATCATACCTTCATAGCCTCTCTCAATGCCGTATATATGTAAATCATGATAAGCGGCAGTTCGCACAACTGCTCTAATGGCAGCGTTCATGCCCGGGGCGTCTCCTCCTGAAGTATAAACGGCAATTCTTTTAATATTTACCTTTTTTTCGGTAGCTGTTTTTTCGGTAGCTGTTTTTTCGTTAGCCATTATTTACGCTTAATTATTTAATGCAAATTGTGTAAAAAACAAAAACTGCTATATTGCAATTAAATTATTTATGAAAATCGACTAAACCATCAATCGGTTGTCGAATAATATTTCCTAATGCTAATCCATTTGCCGCAAGGCGTTCCGCCAAAATATCTTTTAAAAAATAAGCAATAGAGCCAATAAAATGAATCGGATGATTAGCTACCCCATCATATTTTTTGACCTGCCGCTCCATAAAGTCATCAAAAGCGTCGGCAACCAATTTATGGATAAAAGGATGCCCTTTTTCTTGAATAATAAATTTGGCAAAACTAGCTAAATAGCGATTACCCGATTTTGATTGGTAAACCTGTTCTAGCATTATGTTTTTAGAAATAGGTTGCTCTTTAACTAGTTTTTCAGACAACGACTTGGGCAATTCTCGATAAAAATAACTTTTTAATAATTGTTTACCCAAATAAGCCCCACTTCCTTCGTCGCCCATAATAAACCCAAGGGCTGGCACATTATCTATTATTTCTAGGCCATCATATAAGCAAGAATTAGCCCCTGTTCCTAAGATGCAAGCAACGCCTGCTTCTTTGCCACAAACTGCTCTAGCTGCCCCCAACAAATCATTCGTTACGTCAATTGTTGCGGTTGGAAAAATGACATCAAGGGCATTTGACACTACAGAACAGGTCGTCTTATTCCAACAACCAGCGCCATAATAATAAACTGAATTAACGGTTTGATTAATTATTTTATTTGTAAAAGCCTTGCTTAATTCCTTAGTAATCTGTGCGGTATTCGTTAATACAGGATTAAAACCAATCGTACGGATTGCTTGTATAGGCTGTCCATCTTGGAGCAGTCTCCAATCTGTTTTAGTAGAACCTGAATCAGCAATTAGTATCATAGTTGAGAATAGAGATTAGAGACCATTTCATTGAGCGAATAGCGCCTAAAAAGCTGTTGTTAATGTTTGATTGAATAGATGGCTTAACGTTCATGATTTTTCTTAGGTTAAACAGCATTATAGTTTAAAATAATGGACAAAAGAAATCAACGGTAGATTTTTAGTCGCTATTCTCGCATCTCTAATCTCTATTCTAATTCAAAAGTGTACTTTTTACACTAAGTTGCGCAAAGATAAATGATGCAAGGGAAATAGGAAAGGAAAAGAGGAAATAGCTTGATTTAAAAAGCTCGACCAACGCCTAAATTATAATTAATGCCTTTAAAACCACGCTCTTGAAATTCTTGAATAGCCCAATAAGTGCCATTGGGGTTAGGATAGGGATTCCGTACTTTATAGCCTAAATCTAATCGTAGGATAAAATATTTAAAATCTGCGTTGATACCAAAACCTGTTCCAAGAGCAATTTCTCGCCAAAACCTAGTGCTGAATTGGGAACCAGGTCTATCAACGTCTTCTTTGAGTGTCCAAACATTACCACCGTCTAGGAATAGCGTGCCTTCAAAATCGAAACTACTAGATTGAAATAACAAAAAGCGATATTCAGCGCTAAAAATTAATTTTACATCTCCTGTTTGATAAAAAGGCGTTGCATTTTCTTGATAGGCGGGAAAGGTACTAGGGTCTCGGTAACTACCAGGGCCTAGTTCTCGAATCCGCCAAGCCCGAATACTATTAGGTCCCCCAGCAAAGAATTGTTTGACATAAGGGACATCTTCAGAAGTGCCAAAAGGAAAAGCAATGCCGCCATTTAGTCTAAAAGCGAAAGACCGAGTGGGGCGTAAAAATTTAAAGTATTGAGCATCAATATCTAGGCTTCCAAATTGTGCAAAAGCTAAGCCTGCTAAAGAAAAAGTATCTCGATTTTCGGTTCGAAATTGATTGGCAATGGCATTGGTCGCCAATGCTTCTAATCCAGATACTTCAGAATTTAGAAACAAACGCCAGTTAGAACTTTTTCGGGCATTTCTACCTGCGAAAGAAAAACCAAATTCTCGGAACAATAAGCCTGTAAATAATTGGTCTTGATTGAATGTTCGTTCTAGGAAGGGATTATCTTCAAAAGCCTCTGCACCACTACTACCTGGTTCGACGGTAGGTTGGAAGATATTAATTCCAAATTGTTTGATAAAATAGCGTCGATTAGGGTTGTTTTGAATTTCATAACCAAGGGAAATATCCGCACTAAAATATTGCCAAAAATCTCTTCTTTGGGTCCAATTTAAGCCTAGGGTCAATTTAGTATTGGCATTTTCTAATAAACTATTATAAAATTTATCTCTAAATGCACCAATATTATTCATCAATCGAACAAAACCAAAAAGGTCTCTAAATTTTGGAATACTGAGGTCGAATTGTGGGCTAATATCATAATTATCAATAAAACTACCTGCCGTATTACTGCCTACCTGCAAACCAAATCGCAAATTGGCATTAAATAATTCTGACCCGCCAAACGCATTTTTATCTTGATAAGAAAGAGAAGTTTCTATTCCATTTAAATTAGAATTAGAAGCAGAACGTAAAGAAGTGGTATTCTTATATTCTAAGTTTCCACCAATACTTCGGCGCTGATTGGCGGGTAAGTAGATGTTGAAATTAATAGTGGAAGCAGTATCATTGATGACTTTTTCATCAATATTGGCAAATTTAAAAATACCTAATTCTCCTAAATTTTGAATCGTTTTATTATAATTGTTTTGACTGTATAAGGCGCCTTTTTTTAGATAAATTCTATCTGCAATAAGATCTGAGCGTACTTCGTATTTTTTTTCTTTTGGCAACATAAAATGAATGCCATTAATCAAACTATCCTTGAGGTAAATTTCTTTATTTTGTGGATTATAATAAGGATGTACATAGACCTCTCCAACTTGGTAAGTTTTGTGAAAGATGGTATCATTTATTGGAAAGACTTCTAATGCTAAAGAAAGTTGGGCTGTTTTGGTCGTATCGGTTGTGAATACCAATTGGTCAAAGTAATTAACGTAGAAATTCCGATAGCCGACATTTCTTAAATGCGTTTTAATCCGTTGTTTTTCTTCTTCATAAGATTGATTAGAAACGGGATTCCCCTTTTGGAAGACGGTAGCGGGGCTAATATCATTTAAAATGCATTGAATCGCGGTATCTTTACTGATAAATTTGATGGTGTCAACCGTAAATAATCGTTTAGGATTAACAATATAAGTGACTTCGGCTTGCTTGCGTTTAATGCTTGTTTCGAAACGAACCTGCGCATGATAATACCCTCTTTTCTTCAACAAAAATTCCATCGACTGAGCGGTTTCTGTCGATAAGGATTCGCTATAAACACTAGGGTATTCTGCAATTAATCGCCTTGATTTTCTATCTTTTTTCTGCTGTCTTTTTCTAGATTTATAATAAAACCAACGGCGATTAATTAAAAGGAATTTGGTATTCGGTTTTTGTTTAACAATGCCTAACAAGTCCCCCTCTAACTTTTTTTGTTTTTTAATTTTATAAGTGGTTTCAAATTTAATCTCGCTTTTTTTTAGGAAAGCTTCGTCTTCTTGTAGGTATTTTGTAGTGTTGCAGGAAAATAACAAGAACCAACTGGCAAAGAAGCAGAGTCTTCGCCAATGATGGAAAAAATATATGTTATTTTCGTTGCTCATTAATATTATAAAAAGTTATTTAAGGTCATTATTTTCAAAGTTATTAGATGTTATTATCGGGATTTTGAAAATGTAGAATAATAACCGCTAATAACGTCAAATAACTTCTAATTTTTTATGCTGACTAGAAATACCTTGAAATATCTACAATCGCTTAAACAGAAAAAATTTAGGCAAATGTATAATAATTTTGTAGTCGAAGGAGAAAAAATGGCGACAGAAATTATTCAACACCAAGGACTTACGCTAGAGGGTATTTTTGCACTAGCACCTTGGATTAAAGCCAATCGTTCTATTTTAAGAAATATTGATACCATTGTTCAAGAAATTAGTCAAAAGGATTTAGCCCGTATTTCTAGTTTAAAAACGCCCAATCAAGTACTTGTGGTCTGTAAAGTACCGACTTATGAACTAGATTTGGCGACAATTAACAGTAGTTTAACCCTCTTTTTGGCGGACTTACAAAATCCAGGAAATATGGGTAGTATTCTACGGATTTCAGATTGGTTTGGTTTACCTTATGTTTTCTGTTCTAAAAATACGGTAGAGGTTTTTAACCCAAAAGTCATCCAAGCGTCTATGGGGGCTTTTTTAAGGGTCAAAATTATTTCCATGGAGTTTTCAGAATTGATGAAAAAAGTGCCTGATTTACCAACCTTTGCGGCCGTTTTGCAAGGAAAGAATGTCTTTAAAACGGATTTACCTAAAAATGGGCTGTTAATTATTGGCAATGAAGGGGCAGGCGTTTCGGAGGAGATTATACAACAAGCTAGTCATTTAATTCGCATTCCAAAAGGTCAGCAGGGTGGGGCAGAGTCTTTGAATGCGGCGGTGGCAGCGGGGATTTTATGTGCTGCTTTGACGACGAATTGATAAAAATGATGAACGATGAATGATGAATTCGTTGCTCATTCCTCTCCAAAAGCCACCTCAAACCCTTCATCTAACAATCCTTCTATCGTTTCCTGATGTCCACCCTCAAATTCGAGTAGATTCGCTTGTCTAGTAATTAATAAGGCTTGTTCATTTTGCGTTAATCTACCTACCGATTCATCTAAATTACCAAAGCAATAAGTAACATTGGTTAAATCAGTATACTTCGATAATTCAACGGTATATCTTTTGAAAGCTAAAGCTGCAAATAATTTATTGTGATTTTTTTCTATTGGGGTTAGCGTGCTTGGTGCGCCTGTAAAAGGAGTTGTCCCACCAATGAAACCACCTGTATTTCCTTCCTGAAAAGATTGCCAAATAAGGTCGGGAATATCCAAGCGCCCTGCCATTAACAAATATTGGTCAGCAAGAGTAGTACCCTCTCTAACTAATAATTCTTGTACTAGATAAGCGCCAAAGGCAATCCCTAATACATAAACCTTTTTGTCTTGCGCTTTGAAATGTTGGATGGTTTGGACTAAGATATCAACGCTTTTTTGATTAGCGGCTTTGGCAGCTTCAAAAGTAATTTCTTCGGTAAAATTTTGTGCTTCGAGGGTTTGCTGTTGATGAAGGTTGAAAACAAAAAAATCATTCTCTCTTTCCGTTAAATTGAATAAGTCTTTGAGTTCGTTTGTCGCTAAAGTATTACTTGGGCCATTTTGTACATTAATTAAAACGACATCGCTAGACACATTGCCAAAAAAATTACCTAGGCGCATAATTTCTGTCCCTAAAGCTATTCCTGTATTATTCATAGCTTCATTTTCTTCTTCCACAACACGCGCTTTTCTACAGGAAATTAGAAGGAATAGCATAAGGGCAGAATAGATGAATATTTTAATAGGTTGTTTTCTCATATCATTATTTGTTCGTGTGCTAAATAAGCTAGTGTACTTTATTTCATTCCGAGATAATAGCTGGATTCTATTTCATCCATAGTATTAAAAATCTGTGGAAAAATCAAAATCTGTGGGGAGTTTATGCTATAGCTACTACAGTAAAAAATCCAGGATAAAATGCGAATAAAGGTATCAACAATAAAATTAATACCTAACAATTTAAAGGGGGAAGAGCGGGGAGGTTTTAATTGTCGGCGAATATCATTTGATCAGAAGAAGAAAAAAATCACTTTATAAGCTACATCCAATCGAAGAAGACAACACCTTCTTCAAAGATTGCTACAAATTGTAGACCATATTTTTCTAAGATTTTTTTAGCGCCTACATTTGGGTTTTATTTCTTTTGTACGATAGCGATTAAATGAGTACCGGATTCTATCATGCCAGGTGACTGACATGCTCGAAGCTCTAAATCTAAGAAATATTTCCATTTTTCGGTATCTTTTTTTAAATCTTCTAATACTTCCGCTCTTAAGGCAGACAAACAGTTGGAGGCAGAAATAGTAAGTAATTGGAAACCAACTGACTGAATATCATCTTTTAATTCTTTAGCTGTAAAGAGGTGGCAATGATGGTCTGATGTCGTAAAAGCAGATGGATGAAGATTCCCTGTTTGCATGACCTTCTCGTTATCTTCAACGGCAACAGGCAGGATGATTTTTGTCAAGTATTCATGAGCGGTTCCCCATAGATTCATGACACCTAGAAAAGCAATACCATTTGGTTTTAGCACTCTTTTTATTTCATGAAGTGCTTTGATTTTTTGGTCAAAAACATAACTCAAAGGGCCACCATAGCAAATGACTTTGTCAAAAGAGTCGTCTGAAAAGGCAGATAAGTCACAAATATCCGTCAATTGCCAATCTTTTATTTGATGGGCATATTTTTCAGTTTGTGCTTTTTCTTGATTCAGTTTTAATTGGACAGGGGAGAGGTCAGTGACGGTCAGGTCAGAAGTATAGGTCGCTAATAATTCAGTAAAAATGCCTGTTCCAGCACCGAGTTCTAAAATGGTGTCATTTTTTTCAAGATATTGCTGCAAATAATGTTGGTGAACATATAGTTTTACTTGTTCAATAATAGATTTATCCCATCTAGCCGTTTCTAAATCAGCATATTTATTATAGAATGCTCGGATATGATTTTGATCATAGAGTTGCATAATCAATAAGGTTTTAGTGTTGTTAGAAAATACTTACTAAAACCATGACCTAAACAACTTAGTTCCCAGTTCAAGAATAGCCGTATTAGTCTAAGATATCTAGGGGGTTATTTTTATTCATTTGTTTAAGCACAAAAGGAGCCTTTCCAAATTTATCTAAGACAATTTCTTCCTTTAGGTCAACTAAGGTCATCAGCACTTGTTGTTTTTTTGAAATGGGCGCTTCCTTAATTTCTATATTTGGCTGCAAAGGATTGGGAATTGTTTTAATTCGATAAGCAGGAATGTTCTGAGCTAATAAAAAATTTTCGACCACGGCAGTAAAAGGCCTTGTTAAAAAAGGAGATTTTGAGCTTGTAGTTGCGATAATTCTTAATTTTAAAGCAGGATGCTGCTTTAAAATAGTAACTACTTCTTCTAAAATAGCGACATCTATTTTTTGAATACTTTTTGAAGCAGCATGAATTAATACAGAGCGAGTAAATAACTGGAAATCAATTACTTCTATTGCTGGGTCAACACTAGAATCAGTAGTAGGTACACTGAAGTGATTATTTTTAGGTAGAATACTAAGGTTCGTTAATCCTTTTAATAATGGATTTTTTTGCAGGATAGTCAATTGCTGTTTAGCTTTTTCTAAGGTAGCAAAATTCCCCCACGAATATTGATGGAAATTAAGGGTACTTTGTTGATGATGCACTTTGTTAAATCCTGCAAAACTGAAAAAAGAGGGAGCGATTTGTTCAGGAAAAGCCGCTAGGTGAATGCTGTATTTTTGAGCAATTACAGGGGAGGATAGGGTAAATAGTGTGGCAATGAGCCACGATTTTAAGTAACGTTTATTCATAGTTCTAGTTTTCTCTAACTAAGTAACGACGTTATTATGCAAAAGAATAGCTAGGATATGGCTAATTTATTCTTTACTCGTTACTAAGTCCGATGTTGATGTTTAGTGTTTCCTAGGTATAGGTATTGTAGTTCTAGGTTTAATTAGGTTATATTCTTTAACAAGTGGTGAAAGGGTGAAAAATAAGATGATAGTTAACTTATTAAGAATAAAGGTTGTAGAGAGGTGGTGGTCTTAAAATAAGTAACTTTTAATCGATATTTGAGAGAATCTTGTAGGTTGTGGAGACAAATTACGACATTTCTTTAAAAAAGGAAAGGCGTGTGCAATTTATTAATATATTTTTTAAATTATAAATTCTTATTATGCCTGTTATTTAAATGGAATAGATAGTCAGATTGAAAATTGATAATTACGTGTCGGA
>CALFWI010000090.1 GCA_937928615.1 uncultured Saprospiraceae bacterium
AGTTTAGGAGCAGATGATTATATCATCAAACCAGTAGAAGAAGAAGAATTGGTCGCAAGAATCAATGCAATTTTAAGGAGAGCTGAACATCCAAGTGAACAACAAGAAATATTTGAAGTAGGAAACTATGCTTTTGATAGCAAAAACCAAAAGCTCACTTATCAAGAAGAAGATAAATACTTAACAGAAAGAGAATCCCAATTACTTCGATTATTATGTTTGAATAAAGGCAATTTACTATCTCGGCAATACGTCCTAAAAAATATTTGGGGAAAGAGTGATTATTTCAATCGAAGAAGTATGGATGTATTTATTTCTAAATTACGAAAGTATTTAGCAAAAGATGAGCGCATTCAAATCACAAATGTGCATGGGAGTGGATTTATTTTGTCGGATTAAAAAGAGGAAATTAAAACTGAACGACTTCTATTCCTTGGACCGTCTTTTCAAACCATCGCACAGGTGCTTGAATCTTATCTCCAGTTTGCGTATCACATTTAAAAAACAAATAATATAATTGAATATTATCGCCTACCTTAGTCAATAAGTTATCCAATCGTTGTTGGCTTTTTTCTGGACTTTTAGCTAAGGCAAATAGCCGCCAAGCATGATAGGCTTCATCGTGCATTTCCGTAACGGTGAGTACCGCTTCTTCCTCAACATATTTTGCTAAAAAATTTCGAGCATAGACACTATGGTGTTTCGTCCAATCTCTTGGTGGCGTTTTATCTTCGATATGTTTAAAAGTATCGTGAACGTAGGTAATCAAGCGCAATTGGCGGCGCATTTCGGTAGAAATGTCTAATTTGTCGACATTGGCCAATACTTCTGGAATATGGTTAATGACTTGCCCCTCAGGGTGACCATATCGAGGTGTTCCCCAAAACAGACCAGCTTGAAACTCAGGGTCAGCAATTATCCGCAGCTCCAAATCTGTTTCGGGCTGTAATTTTAGGTCAATTTCACTTTCAATGATTACTTTACTCATGTACTGATATTCCAAGTGCTGTTTGGTCAATAATACTTTGGTTCAAAATAATAGGGCAAAGTTACTTGGTTCGTTTTTCTCGAACCAACTATTAGCATCCTATTTTAATTAGATACCTAAAAAACAAGCCAATATTTACTATAAATATAAAAAAAGGTTGTTTTAGGTATATTCTACAGCGTTTTTAGAAATATAGTTCTGTCTTTGTCCTGAAAATAAATGATTCGACTATTTTAAGTCATTTGGTCTTTTAGAGAGGTCAGAAGTCAGACCGTCTATTTCATAGACTGTCAGAAGTCAGATGACTTCCAAATCAAACTGCTAAGAACTAGCAATTTATTCAAGCTAAATCTGACTTCTGACAGTCCCGAAAGCTTTCGGGATAATTTTTGGTCTGACTTCTGGCTTCTAAAAAATTAAGTCATCTGAATAAATTGCTGAATCAAAGCGACCAAAGTTACTGGCGCATCTTCTTGACAAAAATGTCCGACATTTTCTAATTCTACGATTGGCCCATTAGGGAATAATCTTTTAAAATCATCTATAACCATTGCAGGCAGCATCGCTTTGTCTGCCATTCCTTCTGCTAACATAGCTGGTTTGGAGCGCAATTTTTCTAAGTTACCCGTTTTAATTCCTTCCACCACATAATCTCTAATTCTCCCAAAGGCAGCATCTAAAGGAAATTCGATTGCAGCAATACATTCTTCTTTGGTAGCAAAAGGCATAGAATAAGCTCGAAGCCATTGTTCATCTACTGCTGCTGAATTATGAAAATAAAGCTTTTTCATATTACTTAGAACATTATCACCCAATTGTCCCATAGCGTCTCGATAAAAACCTTCTTTACTAGCTTTAAGTACCCATTGAAACCAAGGCGATTCTTGTAAGCCTGGTGGTTTAGGATCAGATGGTGGAATATCTCTTGCTGCAAAACCATAGCCCATCATGGTATTCATCATACAAATACGCTTGACCTTATCTGGATAGCGCAAAGTATAAGCACCAGTAATTGGCCCACCCCAATCTTGGCAAACAAAGGTGATGTCTTCCAAGCCCAAATGGTCAATTAAGGCAGCTAAGTTCTCTACATGATTTTTAAAAGTATATTCGCTGTCTTGTGGCGTTTCACTTTTTCCATAGCCTTTATGATCTGGCACAATCACTCGATGCGTTTTAGACAAAGGAGGAATAAAATTTCGGTACAAATAACTCCAAGTCGGTTGACCATGTAGACAGATAATCACGTCGCCTTCTCCTTCATCTACGTAATGCATTTTAAAACCATTACCTTCAAAGAAGTTAGGTTTGAAGGGGAAAGTACCGCCGAAAGTTTCGTTTGCTGGAATCATGATACGTAGTGATGAGTTATGAGTGATAAATGATGAATCTTGCCACTTGCTAAACTTGTTTTCTATTAGTTCTATGGTGCAAAAGCGAAAGTAGTATTTTTATACTAAATAAAAGATAATCAAATTACAAAAAAGTTGTCTGATTTAAGGATTCTCTACTCTTCGCCCTATGCCCTCAGCGACTATTATTCTAATTCAATTTTTTGTACTTTCATATAGCTAATATAATCAAGAATTTGATCTAGTTCGGCATCTTTCAAATTAGCTACAGGAGGCATTTTACTATTATACCGATAGCTGTAAGGATTTTTTACAAAGGCTTTAATATCGGAAATTTGCCAATATTCCGTAATGTTTTTCGGTACATTCATTTCTGGTCCCATCACACCA
>CALFWI010000091.1 GCA_937928615.1 uncultured Saprospiraceae bacterium
AAGGATTATTTTTTGCAAGATGAATTTGAACAACGAAATAACCAAGGGCAAGTTATTAGAAAAAGATACACTTCTCATTTCGCCAAGAATACTATCTTTTTACCTGCCATTGAAAATTTAGGAGAAGGTATTTTTTTTGAATTTGATGAAGATAAAATAGACAAATGGTTAAAATTATATCCTATAATTTTAGAAGAACGTGCTAATTGGATACAAAGTAATTATGAAGACACAAAATTAAGCCCACACGAAAATCGGAATGTGACTGCTAAATACTTACTTATCCATACCTTTTCACATTTAATTATCAAAGAATTGGAATTTTTAAGTGGTTATCCCGCAACCTCTTTACAAGAACGATTATTCATTGGAGAAGAAATGCAAGGAGTATTGATTTATACGATGGCTGGTGCAGAAGGGAGTTATGGTGGCTTAGTTTCCTTATGTGATGAACTTGAAGCAACAGGCTTAAGTAAGATTGATGCAATTATTGAATCAGCATTAGAAAGAGCTTTAGATTGTGCATCTGACCCAATATGTGAAAATACAGACCATAATGGTCAAGGAGTTGGAGGTACGAATTTAGCTACTTGTTACTCTTGTGCGTTATTGCCAGAAACTTCTTGTGAAGAATTTAATCGTTTTTTAGATAGAATGGTTTTAGTACATAATTATTATGGTTTTTTGAGATGATAAGCTTAAAGGTGAATACAAAAAGTCAAAAAATCGCTTATCTAAAGATTTGTCTGACCGATTGACTTAGGGACACTTAATTGAATTAATTCCGATTGACCATGATTTAGAACGTAATTTCTATGAAAACAAGCGATTAAAGAAAAGCGGACAATCAGAGAATTAAAACGCCAAAAAAGTAGTGCCTTATTTTTTCGTTTAGCAGCAAGTGAAGATAAAAAAGGAGTCTTAAAATTAGCAGAGAAAGGGAAAATAGTAGAATAACCAAGCGACACTATTCAATATACCTATGTATTCGAGTTTTTAAAAATACCAGCGTCTTATCGTATTTTAGAAAAAGATTTAGAGACGAACCTACTAAATATAGGGTAATTAATTTTTATAGCTCGCTAAATCTATCTATTTTTACTAGATTTAGCGAGCTATAAAATATTTTTTTACATGGAAAAACTAATTGGAAGAGAAAAAGAGCAAGTTGTTTTAGAGGAAGCTTTAGTGTCTAAGCGAGCAGAAATGGTGGCGGTAACAGGGCGACGAAGAGTAGGTAAAACATTCTTAATTCGGTCTGTGTATAATAAAAAAATTGATTTAGAATTTACGGGGGTTCAAAAAGCACCGCTCCTAGAACAGCTCAATAACTTTCATTTTTTGCTGCAACAGTTCTCCGATAAAAAATTAGAAAGTCCCAAAAACTGGTTAACTGCATTTCACCAACTCATTACTGTTTTAGCAACTAAGAAAACACAAAGTAGAAAACTAATTTTATTCTTTGATGAATTGCCGTGGTTAGCAACTAAAAAGTCAGGGTTTCTTCGAGCATTTGGTTTTTTTTGGAATAATTGGGCCTCTAAAAACAATATTGTAGTTGTTATTTGTGGTTCGGCAGCATCTTGGATCATCGAAAAAATTATTAGAGATAAAGGGGGCTTGCATAATCGAATAACTCGCAGAGTCACTATAAAACCTTTTAATCTTGCCCAAACAGCCGTCTATTTAAAAAGTCAAAATGTACGACTAAATTATTACCAAACAGTTTTAATTTATATGGTGATGGGTGGAATCCCTCATTATCTAAAAGAAATTAAAGCTGGCAAAAGTGCGATACAAAATATTGAAGACATTTGTTTTTTAGCGGATGGATTGCTAACAGATGAATTTCTTAATTTATACCCTGCTTTATTCGAAAATTCGGATAATCACATCGCTGTCATTCGAGCCTTAGCCACTAAATGGAAAGGATTAACAAGGGCTGAAATCATTAACATTACCAAATTACCAAATGGGGGAGGCTTAACAAAAGTACTAAACGAACTCAATTATTCTGGTTTTATTTCGGACTATTATCCCTTTGGAAAACGTAAAAAAGAGATGCTTTATCGTTTGACGGATGAATATTCTTTGTTTTATCTTAATTTTATAGAAAAGCAAAAACGCAACATCGAAGGGCTTTGGCAGGCATTAAGTCAAACTCAAAAATTTAAAAGTTGGAGTGGTTATGCTTTTGAAAGTTTATGTTTAAAACACATTTCACCAATTAAAGAGGCATTGCGGATTGGTGGTGTTTATGTAGAACCTTCAAGTTTTACTTTCAAGGGCGATGACACCTATGAGGGGACACAAATCGATTTATTACTCGATAGAAATGACCAAGTAATTAATTTATGTGAGATTAAATTTTACAATGAAGCATTTACTATCACAAAATCTTACGCCAAACAATTACATAATAAAAGAAGTATTTTTCAAGGGGTGAGTAAGACCAAAAAACACGTTTTTTTAACGATGATAACCACTTTTGGATTGAAAGAAAATCAATATAGCCAAGCAATTGATAATAGTTTGACGATGGATGTTTTGTTTAGATAAGGCGTGTAAAATTCAAGAGCGATGGTTACCACCATCTTCTTCTGGAGGTAGCTTAAATCAACCAAAACAAAAAAATCGGTATCCACAAAAAGCGAATACCGATTTTAAAGCAATCAAAAAGTGGAGTCGATTAGCTTACTTCTCCAAACAAATCAATTAACTTCTCTGCCAATTCCAAGCCAATATTTCGTTGCGCTTCTTGTGTAGACGCACCGATATGAGGAGAAACAGAAATTCTTGGATGATTTAATAAATCTGCTCTTGGAGTAGGTTCATTATCAAAAACATCTAAGCCTGCGCCGCCTACTTTACCACTTTCTAAAGCAGCCAAAAGCGCGTCTTCATCAATTGTGCCACCTCTAGCGGTATTGATTAAAATAACACCATCCTTCATTTTTGCCATTTCTTCAGCGCCTAATAAAGCTTTACCTAAAGAAGGAACGTGTAGAGAAATATAGTCCGCTTTCGCCAACATTTCGTCCATTGCTACCGTGTCAATTTTGACAGACACCGTAATTTCTTTATTGCCTTGGAAGGTCATGTCAATCGTAGCATCATCTAGCATCAAATCAACAGGTAAAACCGTCATGCCTAAGCCTAAACCAATTTTTGCCGTTTCTTGACCAATTCTACCAAAACCGATAATACCTAACTTTCTGCCTCTTAATTCTTGTCCTTTCGCATACGATTTTTTCAATTTCTTGAATTCCGTATTGCCTTTAGCAGGCATGTCTCTATTAGACAAATGCAAAAATCTAGACAAGTTGAACATATGCCCAAACGCCAATTCTGCTACAGACTTAGAAGAAGCGGCTGGGGTGTTAATTACTTGGATATCTTTTGATCTAGCGTGTGCTACATCAATATTATCCAAGCCAACACCACCTCTACAAATGGCTTTTAAATTAGGGCATTGGTCGATTAATGCAGTTCTTACTTTAGTGGCACTTCTGACGCAGATAGCATCGAAATTTGGCAATTGTGCCGCTAAGTCTTCTTGTGCAATTTTATCGGTTTGTACTTGATAACCAGCTTCTTCTAAAAGTAATTGACCATCAGGATGAATACCGTCGTTGATTAATATTTTTACCATGATAAGTTGAATTTGAATTTTTAATTGAGTTATCCGAAAGTTGTCGGAACAGTCTGGAATACGCTTCCGTAATAGATAATGTTTCTAAACAAAAGTCGTAGGTGTATTAAGAAATAAGGCACAAAGTACGCTAAATTTTAGCTGTAAATCCAGTAAGGAAAGTAGGTTAATCCTAGAGAAAGCAGCAATTCAAACAAGTTTTGAATCACCGTTTTTTTCTAAAAAGAATAATATCTTTTCTTATTTAAAATTAACCAAAAAATATTTTATAACTCCTTGAAAAACAAGTTTTAATTTTTAAAATAAAAAATTTTTTCGCCAAAAGCAGGGCCATTATTGACGGTTATTTTTAGATAAAATAAACCGCTTGGGTAAGCAGATAAGTTAATTTCTTCTTGAATAGCGGAAATATTCGTTTTTTCTACTTGGAAAATTTGCTGCCCAACTCCATTTAAAAGCGTAATGGAAACATTGACTTTTTTTAGAAACTGGAGGTCTAAATAACTGCTGTGGTTGGTTGGGTTTGGATATAAATTAAAACTTTCTACCGTTGGTAAGTCTATGATAGGGTCGCTAATATCCAAGGTTTGGTCTTGGCGCTGTTCACAACCATTTTTATCTTTTACGATGACATAATAATTGCCTAAAATAACGCCTGAAACGGTTGGGTTTGTGCCAATAATATCGTCCGTGTCATTAAACCAAAGATAAGTGAAGGGGGCTGTTCCGTTGTAGACGGAATCAACACTTAAAGTACCTCGATTAGACTGTCGATTAAAAATCGAGCTAGTGGTTAAACTATCAATCATATTATCATTATCAATAATTAAATCCGTCAATTCTATGCGGCAATTATTAGCATCTTGTACCGTCACGGAATAACTGCCAGTAGTTAAACCATTAGCAGTGCTTTCCGTAGAAATAATGGTGCCCATTTCATCTCTCCAAGTATAATTATAGGAATTGGAGACACCGCCCGATATGTCCAATCGAATAAATCCTTCACAATTGAATAAGTCAATTCTAGTGGAATCTACTTTTAGTAAAGGAGGAGAACGCAAAGTTGCAAAACTCTCCATCGTGGCACCATTGGCATCCGTTACCGTCAAACTATAGCCCCCCTGTTCCAAATTAATTAAAGTTTTGGTTGTATCGCCTGTACTCCAAGCATATTCATAGGGCGGCACCCCACAAATAACTTTAGCTTCCAAGAAACCAGAATTATCATCAAAACAAGTGAGGTCGGCCGTAAGTAGGGAAACATCTAAGGCTTCCACTCGAATGGCAATAGTCGTATCAAATTGAATTTGACAATTATTTTCGTCCGTTATGGTTAAGGAATAAGCGCCCGGTAATAAATTCTGAATAGTTGAGCTAGTTGCCCCATTATTCCATTCGTACTGATAGGGAGAAGTCCCACCTGTTGCCGTTAAATCAATCTGACCACTATCGTCTCCTACACATAAAGAATCGGTTACAAAATTAGGGCTTGTTATAAAAGGCGTGGAAGGTGCTAAAATTTCGGGGAATAATTCGCCACTAGACCAAGCACAATTATTGGCATCGGTAATCGTTAAAACATAACTACCCACTCCTAAATTGGTGACATCTTGAGTCGTATCACCATTACTCCATGCGTATTGATAAGGCGTATTACCGCCAGTTGGCGTGATAAAATAAGCGCCTTGTTCGTCTCCAAAACAAGCCAATTCATTATTGAAATCGTCTAAAGCAACGGCGATATTTCCTTCTGAAATTAGGGTTAAATCGCCCAAATAACCCACACATAAATACTCGTTACTCGCATCAATGACACTGACATCGTAAGCACCTGCGCTTAAATTTTGTAATTGGGTGGAATCTCCATCAATGGTTTGCAGCCCATTGCTCCAAAAGAATTGATAACTACCAAACCCACCATTTACTTTGATGGCAATGGCTCCGTCCGCTGTATTATTACAATTGGGATGGTCAAGTGCAATTAATTCGATGTCTAAACTATCTTCTTCGAGTATAATATCAAAAGATTGACTAACCGTACATTCCGCACCATCCGTAATGGTAATGGAATAAGTCCCTTCATCTAAATTTGTTAAATCTTCAGTCAATAACCCATTATTCCATTCAAAATTAATGCCTTCTCGTCCGCCAGAAGTAGTGAGGTCGATAAAACCACCCGCTGGATTAGAACAGCTAGCATTTTGAACATCCACAACTTGTAATTGGATAGGGCTGGAAGACGCTACCTCAAAAGTATAGGCAGGAGAGACACAATTATTGGCATCTATAACTTCTAATTTATAAGCCCCACCATCCACATCTTGCAAGACGTTTTCTTGGGTTCTAACAATCCGACTATTAGGCAAGGTCCAACTATAAGCATAAGGCATGGTACCGCCTTGTAGACTGACAATAGCATTACCGTCACTTTCGCCAAAACAAGAAGGTGGTTCGATTAAGACCGTATCAACTTGTAGAAAATCAGGTTCACTCAGGTCAAAACTAGTCGTTAATCGACAGCCAATATTATCCTGTATCGCTAAGTCGTAATGTCCAGCAGTTAGGGTAGTAAATGGACTACTCAACCAAAATCCGTTGGAGTTATTGACAATGGTCGTACTGTCCAACCATTCAAAAGAAAAACTCGTTGCGCTTGGTGCTTGGCTACTCACATTATAAAAAACCGACCCATTAGTTGACCCTTTGCATTGGATAGAATCAATCACTAGAAAATCGTCAATAGTTAGTAATTGAGGAGCGGTAAGTGTTGTGGTATCCGAAAGGGCAATACAACCATTGGCATCCGTTACTTGTACAAAGTAATCGGCGGCGGTTAAATTATTAATCGAAGCAGTTGTTGCCCCAGTATTCCAAGCATAATTATAAGGGCTAACCCCGCCATTAATATTGGTGTTGATTTGTCCATTATTGACCCCCATACAAAGCGGGTTGGAAAGATTGATAAAAGTAATGTCCATTAATTCTGGGGCAGTTACCAGAATAGAATCCAAGACAAAATCACAATTATGATCATCCGTAATGGTCACGGCATAATTGCCTGCACTAATTGAAGTTAAATTCGCCGTAGTATCAGTGGTACTCCAGCTATAATGATAATTTTGAGTGCCGCCAGTTACCGTTAAATCAATAGTCCCATCGCTAATTTCGTTACAAAGCGGGCTGCCAATAGTAGCCACCATAGCTGATAAAGCAGGTGGATTTGATAAAGTAGCTAGTTGATTGATTGCGCAATTATTCGCATCGGTGACGGTCAACGTATACCCACCTGCTGCTAGGCCATAAGCGATTGGGGTTGTTTGGCTAAGGCCATCATTCCATTTATAAGTATAAGGTGCAGTGCCGCCTGTCACTATAGAAGCAATTTCTCCATCTGCTTCCCCAAAACATTGAGGCGAAACTTGGTTTAAATTAAGTGTTAAGGCGGGTGAGGAATCAATAATTATTGTTTCTGAAAGGCTACAGTTGTTGGTATCCGTAATCGTAACCTGATAAGTCCCTGCGGTTAAATTTTGTGGGGTTGAGGTATCAGGTAGTCCATTATTCCAAGCAAAATTATAACTACCATTAGCAGTTGGATTGCCACCAGTGATGGTCAAATCAATACTAGCATCCGCCAAACCAGCACAACTAGGCGTACTAACATTTTGATTTAATAGGGCTAATAAAACAGGTTCTCTAATGACAATGCTATCAATGGGGCAAGGGGGGACATTATCCGCATCGACAATGACAGAATAAACCCCTCCACTTAATCCAGCCACATTTTGGTTCGTAGAAAAAGTCGTGCTGCCATCACTCCATTGATAAGTTGGATTTACTAAGCCACCTACCTGGAGAATAATTGCGCCATCGCTTAAACCAAAACAAGTCACATCGGTAATGGCATCAATACCAAAATTAGGCCCATTGACGACTTGTTGTGGTAGATTTTTACTGCAACCAAAATTATCCGTAACGGTAATATTATAAGCCCCTAATTCAAGGTTGTCTATCGTGTAATTGGTGGTAGGAACATTATTGGCCGTACCTGATGCCGCTCCACTCCAAGCATAATTATAAGGCGTTTGCCCATCTCTAGGTTCGATAACAATCGCTCCATTCTCTTGACAAAAACCTGGTTCTTGAATATCTGTCACTTCAATGGTGCTGATACTCGGAAGGGTATGAATAATAATCTGGTCCGTAGCAGCGCAACCATTATTTTGGGAAGTGATGGTGACACTCACCGTTTGTCTAGTATCTTTAGCACGGGCAAAAACAATAGCTTCTATTCCTTGAGCGCCCGTACTCCAAGTCAAGTCAAAAGGGCCAATACCTGTATTTCCTGGGGTAGCAGTAATTAGTTGGGGCGCACCCTGAAAACATAAAGCTAAAGTATCACTTCCTGCAATATTCACGGAAGGTGCAGCTTGTACGGAAAAAGAAACGGCTAATTCATCTGTACAATTTCCCGTAGAAACTGCTTGAATATAAAAGATAGAATCAGCGCTAACCGTAATAATGGGATTATTGATTGCCGCAGCATTGGCATAAGAATCATTGGCAAAAAATAATAAGGTATCCGTGGCATTATTGGCATCTTGGATAATCAAATTTCTTAAATCAAAACTAGTATTTTGACAGATAACTTGATTGCCCGAAGCGTTGGTAATGGACGGAATAGGATGAACGGTAATGGTTGCTGGTATAATTTCACTTGCACAAGTTTGCCCTGTAAAATTGGCGATTTCTTGGAAATAATAAGTCGTTGTCGTAGTTAAAGTAGGCGTTGTAAAGACGGCTCCAGAATCAAGCAGCGTAGTACCTGTTGCCTCTTCAAACCAATAAATTTGACCAGCATTAGAGGGCATTACGGTAATGGTCGTTGATTCACCACTACAAATGGTATTCAAGGTAAAAGTAGGGTTAAAAATAACGGCATCATCTGCCATCCCATTACAATTTTCATCAATCCCATTACAAGGAATTTCTGCTGCATTTGGGTGAATCGACGGATTGGTATCATCACAATCTAGGGCATTATCCACATAACCAGTAGGTTGGGCGGCAAAGCAAACGGCGATAGAATCATTGGGATTACCAAAACCATCATTATCAGTATCGGCATAAAAAACAGCACTTGCTTTTAATTGCGAGCCATAGAATTCTATACGGTCTAGCCCAATG